>JACROQ010000097.1 GCA_016214375.1 Nitrospirota bacterium
CACTGCTCCTGGCCCTCCTGGCGATAAATCTTGCAGTCTGTCTCTCAAAGAGGCTCCCCACCATATGGAGGGCCTATTCCGTTGTAGATTGTGATTTTACCCATAACCTGGTCCAGAACTTCAAAAACAGTACTGTTATCAAATTCCAGGGGAATGCTGAAGAGGCTAAACAGAAGACCCTGTCAATTCTAAAAAGACATCAATATAAACTTTGGATGGAAAATAACCCCAAGGGAATCTCCATCTTTGCCGCCAAAGGGAGGATAGGGAGACTGGGTTCTACCCTGACACATATCAGCATCTTTATCATCCTCTCGGGCACTGTCGTCAGCAGTGCGATAGGGTACAGGACCTTCTATCCTGTTTATGAAGGGACCCCTCTCTATATCCCCCAGGGAAATTTTTACCTGGTATTGGATAAGTTCTGGATCGATTATAATGAGAAGGGCGGGATTAAGGATTATTTCAGCAAGTTGTCTATAATCGATAAGGAGAAGAAGGTCTTGACAAAGACCATCCAGGTGAATGACCCCCTGCAATATAAAGGGGTCTGGTTCTACCAGAGCAGTTACGGGCTGGCATGGGACCGGATTGATAAGGCACTGATCCGCATCACAGATAAAAAGAGCAGGAAGGTGATAACTGAGGAGGTACTGGACTTCAGAAAGGCAAAGGAGATAAAGGGGGCTGACTTACGATTGACGGTGACCAACTTTGTATCCCATTTTGCCTATGATCCCAAGACAAAGCAGGTATACTCTCAGTCTCCTGAGCATGAAAACCCGGCAATTCAACTTGAGATCGTGGAAGGGGGACAGACCATAGCAACACCCTGGCTGTTTTATGATCCAAAATTGCAAGGTATGTTCCCGATAGAGAAGTCCAAATATGATTTTGTACTGGCCGACTACCGGGCCCCGCAGTATTCAGGTCTACAGATGGCGAAAGACCCTGGTGTCAATCTGGTGTGGGTCGGAAGCGCCCTTCTGATGGCAGGCCTGTTCATATCCTTTTTCATCTTCCACCGAAGACTGTGGATCAGGATCGAGCCCTCGGAAAAGAGCGCCATCATATACCTTGGGGGTCTTGCCAATAAAGATGCGTTTGGTTTTGAGAAGGAGATGAAAGGGATATTAGAGTCTTTCTAAGATTAAGACAGGAGGTAGCACCTATGTTCAACTCATTTTTTCTCTCGGATATCCTGTTATGGGTTTATCTGGCCGCAGCCTGCTGCTATATATTCTACATGGCGCTGAAGAAAGAGGGTATCGGCCATTTGGCATTTGCACTGACCATCATCGGCTGGATTGTGAATACAGCGGCCTTGGTTGTCAGAACCATAGAGACAGGCCGGGCCCCGTATGCGAACTTATACGAGACGATGGTCCTTTTATCATGGCTCGTCGTGATGGGTTATATCGCCATCGAATTGAAGTATTCCAAGTTGAGGATAGTCGGGGCTATTATAGTGACCCTCGCATTCCTTGCAATGGGTGCAGCAGCCATGCTGCCCTACAGGTATCAGGCGATAGAACCCCTGATACCCGCCTTGCAGAGCAACTGGTTAATACTCCATGTGATCACAACGTTTGTCGGCTATGCAGGTTTTGCGATCGCCTTTGGGATCGGCATCCTGTATCTGCTTAAAGAGCGTGCAGAGCGGCGGGGTAAGCCGTCTTTTTTTGACAGGTTCCCCAGTTCAGAGCTTCTGGATGACCTGAATTATAAGTTTATTGCAATAGGATTTCCCTTTGTCACACTCGGGATTATACTGGGGGCCATCTGGGCCAACTATGCTTGGGGGGGATACTGGAGCTGGGATCCGAAAGAGACCTGGTCCCTGATTGTGTGGTTTATCTATGCAGGGTATTTTCATGGAAGGATGGTACGGGGCTGGCGCGGCCGGAAGACGGCCTATTTCTCTATCATCGGGTTTCTTGCCGTCATATTCCTTTACTGGGGGGTTAGTTTCGTACTGCCGGGGCTGCATGCCTATGCATAGGCCTGTGTCTAATGAACATGGATTGAGGATTTTCAAGTGAACCGTTCATGAGCCGCAGGCTCACAAAGGGGCATGAAAATGTCACCCTGAGCCAAAGGCGAAGGGTCTGACCCGCAGGGTTAATCAGATTCTTCGCTGCGCTCAGAATGACAGCAGAGGGCAGGGGATTTTCGGATGAATGAAGATACCTTAGAGGAAGGAAAGAAAACCAGGAGCGGCAGCAGGTTCAGCGCTATCCTTATCGCCCTCGTTATTTTAATCGGGATTGTGGGGATCGTTTGGCGCAACAGCAGCAAGTATGAGCCGGTCGTTGTAGGCGCATACGCCCCTGCCTTTACACTCACGGACATGAACGGGAAGGAGTACACCCTGTCTTCCCTGCGGGGCAAGGTAGTCTTTATAAATTTCTGGGCCACCTGGTGCAAGAGCTGTAAAGACGAGATGCCCTCCATGCAGATCCTCTACACCTATCTTAAAGAAAAAAATGTCCCCTTCGAGATGCTGGCGATAAGCATGGACCGGGTGACCACTCAAAAGAATATAGGTACTTTTGTGAACAGTATGGGTCTTAAATTCCCTATCCTTCTTGACCCCTGGGGAAAGACTGACGGTAAATATAAGCTTACCGGTGTACCGGAGACTTATATCATAGACAAGGAAGGAAGGCTTGCGGAGAAGGTCATAGGTCCCCGGGATTGGGAGACCGTAGGCGCGGTCCAGACTATTTTCAAACTGCTCGATATCAAGCCGGAGGCAGAGGCAAAAGGAGGTTAGGATGGAGTCTGCTCAACTTTCGATATTTTTTACCTTTGCAGCGGGGTTGCTCTCTTTTGTCTCTCCCTGTGTCCTCCCGCTGGTCCCCTCGTACGTCACCTACATCACAGGCCTCACCTTCGAGGACATCACCTCCAATAAGGACAGGGCGCGGGTCAGGTTCATTACCATCGTCAATTCGCTCACCTTTATTGCCGGTTTCACATGCATCTTTGTCCTTTTCGGCGCCTCAGCGACCTACATAGGAAAACTTCTACTGACCTACCAGGAGGTAATCAAAAAGATAGGGGGAATCCTGATCGTCCTGTTTGGTCTTTATATCATGGGGGCGCTTAAACTGAACTTCCTGTCATCTGAAAAGAAGATCCATCTGAAAAATAAGCCTGGGGGTTACCTGGGGTCTTTCGTCATCGGGATGGCATTTGCCGCCGGATGGACGCCCTGCGTCGGTCCTATATTGGGATCCATACTCCTCTATGCCAGTACGACAGGGTCCGTGGCCAAGGGCATGGGACTTCTCGCGGTCTATTCACTCGGGCTTGGCCTGCCGCTCTTTATCTCCGCCCTCACGATCAACACATTTATATCCACCTTTAAGGTCATTGCAAGGTATATGAGGTGGATCACAATCATAAGCGGTGTCTTCCTCATCATCGTAGGGGTGATGATATTCACAAATTCCTTCACCATCCTCACAGCGTGGTTTCAGCAGCATGGCATCGGGTGGAGTATAGAGCTGTGAGGGTAACCCCCGTTGGGGAAAACAGTGTCAACCTATGATGTCATCGTTGTGGGTGGAGGACCTGCCGGGGCGACGGTCGCGTACGAACTTGCCACTTCAGGGATCAATGTCCTTATCCTTGAAAAAGAGAGATTCCCCCGGTATAAACCATGCGGTGGGGGTCTCTCCCTTAAGATAGACAGGGTTCTAAAGTTCAGCATCAAAGAGGTCATAGAGACCACTGTTATGGGGGTCCATTTTAGTTGCCAGGGGAAAAATGGGCGATCCATCCTCTCGGACAGACCCGTTGCTTATATGGTCATGCGGGATAAATTCGATTCTCTCCTGATATCAGAGGCGTCAAAGGCCGGGGCAGCATTTATGGATGGAACCCGGGTCAAAGGTATCTCTGCCACTAAGCAGGGGTATGAAGTGTCTGCAGGGGACCAGACCTTTCACTGCAGATATATCATAGGGGCAGATGGGGCTAATGGGATTGTTCAGCGATCCCTGCATCCGCAGGTGACACGTTCTGTGGCCGCTTCTCTCGAGGCAGAGATATCCGTAGACCCGCAGGTGGTTGACAGCCATAATCATTATGTCCATATTGACTTTGGCGCCATCCCCTCCGGATAC
>JACROQ010000098.1:0-544 GCA_016214375.1 Nitrospirota bacterium
AGAAGCTGGACTTCTGTGCAGCCTAAAAGTTTTGCAAGCTTTATCTCATTTAATTCATGATCCCCTCTGATAAGGGCTGCAACGATCCTTTCTCCTCCGCGTATGATCAGCGTCTTAACAAGTCTCTCCTTCCCGACTCCGACAAAAGCCGCCACATCTTCTACACTCTTTCTGCCGGGTGTTGTCTTTTTTTCAATCGGTAGAATCCCTTCCAGTTTCTGACTTCTGGATTTTGACTCCTGACTTCTCCCTTCCGCCTTTTCCATATTCGCGGCATAACCACATGTATTACAGGAGACAATGGCCTCCTCACCCGTGTCAGCCAAAACCATAAACTCATGGGAAAAACTGCCCCCTATAAGACCGGTGTCTGCCTCAACAGGCTTGAAGGTAAGCCCACACCGTCTAAAAATGGCCATATAGGCATCATACATCTTCTTGTAGGAGACCTCTGCCCCACCCTCATCGATATCAAAGCTATAGGCATCCTTCATGATAAACTCCCTGCCCCGCATCAACCCAAACCTCGGTCTTATCTCATCCC
>JACROQ010000098.1:551-12046 GCA_016214375.1 Nitrospirota bacterium
AGCTGCCGGTAGGATTTAACCTCCCGCCTTACTAAATCCGTAACCACTTCCTCATGGGTGGGCCCCAGGCAGAACTCCCGATCATTCCTATCCTTGAGTCTCAAAAGCTCTTTGCCATACTTATCCCACCGCCCAGTCTCCCGCCATAGCTCAGCGGGAAGCACCATAGGGAAAAACACCTCCTGGGCCCCAGCCTTATCCATCTCTTCACGTACTATGGCCTCAATCTTTCTTATAACCCGATAGCCTAATGGGAGGTAATTATAGATACCTGCGGCAAGCCTCCTGATCATACCCGCCCGCAACATAAGCCGGTGGCTTATTACCTCAGCCTCTCCTGGGTCCTCACGAAGGGTTGGTATTAATAGCTTAGAATAGTACATGTGATAACCTCAGATCTCAAATGACAGATTTATCCCTGGCTAAATCCTCTACCTCTTTTATCAGGGCCTCTACAAGCTCAGACTCTCTTAATCTCCTCGCCATCTTCCCATTCCTAAATAAAAGTCCGCTTCCCTTTCCACCGGCTATCCCCACATCAGCCTCCTTCCCCTCTCCGATGCCATTCACAATACAACCAAGAATGGAGATATTAAGGGGTAATGTGATATGGGAAAGGCGCCTCTCGACCTCGGCTGCGATCTCTTCTATATCGATCTCCATTCTTCCACACGTCGGACACGATATGATATTAACTCCGCGGTGTCGAAGGTTCAGGGCCTTCAATATCTCATAGGCTACCCTTACCTCCTCTGCAGGATCTGCTGTCAGTGATACCCTTATGGTATCGCCTATACCCTCAGACAAGAGAATACCTATCCCGATAGCCGACTTCACGGTACCGGACAAGAGCGGACCTGCCTCTGATATCCCTACGTGTAATGGATAATCTACTTTATCTGAAATGAGCCTATAGGCATTTATTGTTGTATGGATATTAGATGCCTTAAGGGATATCTTAATATCATGAAAGTTGTTCTCTTCCAATATCCGTATATGCCTCATCGCCGACTCTACCATAGCCTCGGGGGTCGGATGTCCATATTTTTGAAGGAGATCCTCCTCAAGCGACCCTGCATTGACTCCTATCCTGATGGAAATTCCCCGCTCTTTAGCGGCCTTCACAACATGCTCTGTCCTTTTTTTATCCCCTATATTACCAGGATTGAGTCTCAGACCGTCAACCCCCTGTTCAATGGACAGAAGGGCCAATCTATAATCAAAGTGTATATCTGCTATGAGTGGAATCCCAATCGAAGCCTTGATGCGGCCAAGGACCTCTGCTGCCTCTTTATCAGGTACAGCCACCCTCACCACCTCGCACCCGCCCCCTTCAAGGCCCTTTATCTGTGCTACAGTGGCATCAATATCCCGGGTATCCGTATTGGTCATGGACTGGACAACAACAGGCGAATCCCCGCCTACGACCACGTTACCAACCCTTATCTGCCGCGTCTTCCTGCGAATAACCATGATCCAGCCTTATTTAAACACCCTCAGTATATCGTTGTAGGAAACAATGATTATCAAGGTAATGAGCAAGGCAAACCCAACGGTCTGAGCAACCTCCATGGTCTTTTTGCTCAGGGGACTCCCTTTGATCTTCTCTATCAAGAGGAAGATCACCCAACCACCGTCTAAGACAGGGATGGGGAGAAGATTTAAGATGCCGAGCTGCAAACTCATAAAAGCCACAAAGGCTATGAGGTCAGATATCCCTGATTGTGCCGCCTCCCCTGTAAGCTTTGCTATCATTATGGGTCCGCCTAAGGTCTCTATCGATAGATTAAAAGAGAACAACCTCTTTAATACATCAAATGTAAGCACTGTAAGCTCATACATCCGCGACATACCCTGTCCTATGGATTCAATGATTCCAAACTTTTTTACCACAGTTTCCTGCCTATTGATGATGCCTATAACACCATAACCACCGGTCCGGTCTTTGATAGGCCTGACAGTAACTATCATCTTTTCATCACCTCTCATGACTGCAACAGCAATCTCTTTTTCAACATGGGACCTTATATAGGATGACACCCGATACCAATTCCCAACAGGTGTTCCGTGAATCTCTACAATCCTATCCCCCTCTCTCAGACCTGCCTGGTCTGCGGGATATCCTTTGTTTACCTTTCCTATAACAGGTGGTATATCCGGGAGGATCCCTGCATAACCAGAACCACTATATGGAGTTCCCGTACCTTTTCCTAAGAAGATCTCTTTAATCTCTTTCCCTCTTTCTACTGCGATCTTAATTCCAAGTTCAGGTCTTAGAGATAGTGTTGTTGCTACATCATTCCAGCTTGATACCGGGCTGCTATTTATCTTTACTATCCGATCTCCTGTCTGGATACCCCCAATCTCTGCCGGAGACCCCCCTTCTACCAATCCGACTATAGGGGGTTCTTCTAAGAAGGCCGGCATCTTTATCCCAATAAAGAACACCAATGGCATGAAGAGGAATGCAATGATGATATTCATTATTGGACCGGCAAGTACGACAGTTGCCCTATCCAGGACACTCTTTGAAGGAAATTCATCAGGTCCCATCGTCGCCTCTTCGGTCACATCCTCTCCAGCCATCTTTACATATCCCCCAAGGGGCAGAGCAGATATCTGATACTCGGTTTCACCCACCTTCTTACCGATTATCTTTGGTCCAAAACCGAGGGAGAATTTTAGCACCCGTATCCCTTTCATTCTGGCCGCGACAATATGACCCAGCTCATGGACAAATATTAAGATCCCTATACAGATAATAAAAATCACCAGTGTGTACATTGAATGGAACCCCCGTTAATTTTCTATTTCTATTTCCTTTTGCCTTCGATTCTGCTTACAACCTTTTCAGCCTCTTCCCTGGCCCAGTTATCTGCCATCAATACATCTTCTATCGTTTTGGTATGACTCCCCTTATGTCTTTCTATCGTCTCTCTTACTACCATCTCTATATCCAGAAATCCTATCCTCTTTTGAAGGAATGCACGTACAGCCAGCTCGTTTGAAGAGTTCAATACGGCCGGCATTGTCCCCCCTTCTCTCACCGCATCATAGGCACAGGACAGGCATGGAAATCTCTTAAGATCCGGTTTCTCAAACGTAAGCATCCCTATTTTGGCAAGGTCAAGCCTCGGCATGATCAGGTCTAACCGTTCCGTATTGCTCAATGCATAGGCGATCGGTATCCGCATATCAGGGACCCCCATCTGCGCCATTACCGAACCATCTCTGAATTCAACCATAGAATGGATAATACTCTGTGGATGTATCAACACCTCTATCTGATTTATAGAGACATCAAACAGCCATCTCGCCTCGATCACCTCAAGACCTTTATTCATCAGGGTAGCCGAATCTATTGTAATCTTTGTACCCATATTCCAATTGGGGTGCCTGAGCGCATCTTTTACCGTTGCCTTCCTCTTCTCCTCAGAAGATGTTTTAAGAAAGGGGCCACCTGAGGCGGTGAGAATAATCTTATGTACTTCTTCCCACTTCTCCCCCCGCATCACCTGGAATATGGCACTATGCTAGCTGTCTATGGGTAATAATTCTATTCCTCTTTCATTGGCCTCCTCTGTTATGATGGCTTTTACAGCCGCAAAAGTAGGAATAAGGCCCGCAGATCCGGCTATAGCAGAGACTATGATATCCGCCTCTGAAATCGTAGAAATGCGTATAAGCCCTTCCATGCCTGAGAGGACCTCTACATTAAGGTCTGCACATCGTGTCCTCAATTCCTTAGAGGCTTTTTCACTGGCCAAAGAAACGATAGATGGTTTAAATTGTCTTATCTGCGACTCTATCTTGTCTATATTTTCGCCGGCAGTAAGACCGACAACCTTGAACCGGTCAGGGAAGAGGGAGACCACCTCAAGTGTACTGGTCCCTATAGAACCTGTTGAACCTAATATTGAGATCCTCTTTACCATATAATAGAAGGACCCCGTGTCATCTCAGGAGCAACATAGAGTAAATAATAATAAAATGCCGGAATATTGAATATAAGACTGTCCACCCGATCCAGCATACCGCCATGGGCCGGGAACACACCGCCTGAGTCCTTAACCCCTGCGCTCCGTTTCAGCAATGACTCTGACAGGTCGCCGAGCTGACTGATCACCCCTAATAAAAGACCTATCAGTACCCCATTCCTTATTGCGAGTTCCGGCAGAAACCACCATCTCGCGAGGAGGGCAGCTCCAAGGGCGCTTATCCCGCCCCCAATTGCCCCCTCAATGGTCTTACCAGGGCTTACATGGGGAGCCAGCTTATGTTTACCAACGAGTCTTCCCACATAATAGGCCCCTGTGTCCACTCCCCATGTCACGATAAGGATAAAAAATATAAGGTTCCGGCCATTAAAAAGGTGACGCAATGATATTAGGTGACCCAATGTCCATGCTACATAGAGCACACCAAAGACTAACACCGAAACTCCTGTAAGGGCATCTTGCAGGTCTTTCTTGAAGAATAAGAACCCTGACAGGGCTATAATAATTACCATACTTAATACGGCCTCTTTGGCAGCAGGAGTGCCATCCTCCCTATAAAAGGCCAGAAGCAGCAGGAATCCCAAGGATAAACCTAAGAGGGCAAAGCTATTAAACTTCTTATAAAAAAATCTATAAAACTCATACTGCCCTATTAATACCATAATAGCTACAATGAACAAAAAATAGAAGGGGTTCAGGTACTTGACGGACAGATAAACCAGCGGAATAGCTACAATAGCCGTTACAACCCTCATACCTCCCATCAGTTTGCCCTTGATATCTGCTCCTCTACCATACCAAACCTCCTTTCCCTGTGTTGATAGTCGAGAATGGCAAGGAGCAAATCATGCCTTCTGAAATCCGGCCAGAGGGTTTTTGTAAAATACAATTCGGTATAGGCTATCTGCCATAAAAGAAAATTACTAATGCGGGTTTCACCACTTGTCCTGATCATAAGGTCAGGATCAGGAAGATCCCTGGTATATAGATATGTTGAGAACAGTGTCATGTCTATATCCTCAGGCCCGACCTTCCCCTCCTTTACATCTTTTGTTATACCTTTTATGGCTTCTACTATCTCAGTACGGCCGCCATAACTGAGGGCTATATTTAACACCATAGAGCTGTTTTTCTCTGTTGCCTTTTCCACCTTCTGTACCCATTTTTGTACAGATCTCGGCAGCTTATCGGTCTGTCCTATTGTCATAAAGCGTATATCATTATCCATCAGTGTCTTTAGTTCCTTTTGGAGATATTCCTCAAGAAACATCATGAGGGCATTGACCTCCAATTCAGGTCTTTTCCAATTTTCTGCAGAAAAGGCATATATGGTCAGTACCTGTACCCCTATCTCACGGCAACATGTTACAATATCCCTGACCGAATGAATCCCCTCGCGATGACCTGCTATCCTGGGAAGCCCTTTAATCTTTGCCCATCTCCCATTGCCATCCATGATTATAGCAATGTGTACCGGCAGATGCTTCCGGTCCATGAGCTCTAAAAGCTCCTCCTCTGTGAGATCCCCCAAATTTATGTTTTCATCCTTTTCTTCAATAATCATAATAAGATAGGTCCTTTCTTACACCATGCGTCAAAATATCACTAAATCATAGTATCTTGTTGGTGGAAAGTCAAATAATTTAGGACAGTTTAGGATAGTTTTTAAGATAGTGGAGGACGGATAGGAGGGGCTTACCGCTATTACAATGAGACATGCTCCTTTTCTACATATTTATTGACTACAAAGTGGAAGGCCTCAACAACTCCCGGGTCAAACTGTGTGCCGGAAAACTTCTCTATCTCTTCTAATGCCTGCCATGGAAGCTTACCCTTTCGATAAGGCATGTCTGTAACCATCGCATCATAGGTGTCTGCTACCGCTATTATCCTGGCGCCCAGAGGCACACTCTCTGCTTTATCCAGCTCACTGCCATTTTTGTGGGAATTGAAATATTCATGATGGGCAAGGACAATGGGGACAGCCTCGCTCAATATATTCCCTACCTTAGACAAGATATTTGCCCCCCGCTCCGTATGTTTACTCATAACCTCCCGCTCATCTTTTGTGAGGGCAGCCGCCTTCCGTATTAAATCCATGCTGATATCTACCTTACCTACATCATGGAGGAGACCAGCAACTCTGATATTCTCACACTCTCCCCTTGAGAGCCCCATCGACATTGCAATATCCATAGCGATATCTGCTACTCGGACAGAGTGCCCCTTGGTATATTTATCTACAGATTCTATATACTTCACAAGGATCTCTATCACACCAAAATAAGACTGTCGTAGATTCTGATATTGGGTCTCCTTCTCTTCATACAGATTCCCTACTACATAACTGGAGAGGACAAGGAACCCCCCCATGTGGCTATCTGGAAATATAGATCAATAGGATTCTTTGAGTAAACAACAAATGTGTCAGGTGAAATCAGGAATCTAAAGGTTACCAGAAGGACGGTCATAGTGGCTGTCAAGGTGGCCCCTCTTTTGCCTATATAATAACCTGCGATCAGGACAGGCAAGAAGTAGAAATACAAAAACGCTATTTTGTTAACAACAAAGATATCAATAAATAACAGTATGAAGATGATTGTAACCACTAATACCGTCTCAAAATATTTGATTAAGAGACTCTTTATAGCATTCATTCGCAATCCTCCTTACTCTCCAAGTCCTTCTTGATAAACCCCAATTGCATTTTTATTTTTTCTCTGTATACTGAAATGCTATATATATTCGGCTATATATGAGCCTGTAATTAAATAAAAGATCAGAGGGGCATAGGATTTCCGAAGATAGGGGTATAGAGAATATGGAAGATCTCAGAGGCCATGAGACATGGCGGATATTCAGGATCATGAGCGAATTTGTTGAGGGTTTCGAGGAACTCAGCAATGTTAAGCGGGCCGTTTCTATCTTCGGAAGCGCAAGAATGTCAAGAAACAGTCACTACTATAAGGCTGTCATGAACTTGACCGAGCTTCTATCTAAAAGAGGGTTCTCGATTATAACCGGAGGGGGGCCCGGCATCATGGAGGCCGGGAACAGGGGGGCCAAAAAGGGAAAGGGGCTCTCCATAGGACTGAATATAGAAATACCAAAGGAACAGACCCCCAACAAATATCAGGATAAGAGATTGGATTTTAGGTATTTCTTTGCCAGAAAGGTCATGTTTGTCAAATACTCAGTGGGATATGTGATTACCCCCGGGGGATTCGGAACAATGGATGAATTCTTTGAGGCCCTCACCCTGATGCAGACAGGCAAGATACGGCGGTTTCCTATCATCATGTTTGGCAAGGACTACTGGGATGGCCTCATCAAATGGATGGAAGAGACCCTTATACCTTCCGGTACCATAAGCAAAGAAGACATGAATCTTTTCTGCATAACCGATGATCCTGAGGAGGTGGTCAGGATCATAGAAGAGTCTTATGAAAAACAGCATGCTGCGATCAAGGGAAATCGCAGGAAAAGGGATTAGGGATATCGTGATCACAATCTCTTTAACGACTGCATAATCAGACAGGTTCAATAAGAAAACGACAGCCCTTCCAATGTGTTCAGAAAGTTCTTGACAAGTCAGCTATCTTACTTTAGAATTGCTCTTATATTAGAATTATTCTAATATAGGGCGGCATGGAAAATATTATCTCAAAATATAAAGACAAGGGGATCAGGTTAACACCGCAGAGGATTGCCATCCTTAAGTTCTTAGAGGGCAATACGGACCATCCTGCTGCAGAGGACATCTACAGGAAGGTCAGAAGGAGATATCCCACGATCTCCTTTGCAACCGTCTACAACACACTTCAAACCCTTACGGAGAAGGGGGATCTATTAGAAATTACTATAGATCCGACACGGAGGCATTATGACCCGAACACAACCCCGCATCATCACATTGTCTGTACAGATTGCAATGAGATCATGGATGTCTTCGTTGATTATTCAGATGTCCTGACGTTACCTTCTCATGTATTGAGAGAGTTCAAACCTGTCGGGAATCATGTGGATTTTTACGGCGTGTGCAGGAAATGTCAAAAAAAGAAAGGGGGTGAGAATTAAAGTTAAGAGTCCTGAATTTAAAATTTCAGATTTATAATTTTACATTTAAAAAGGAGGGGAAAAAGATGACAGAGTGTCTATCAATCGGGCAAATGGTACCCAATATTGAGATAGAGGTCTATGACCCTGTAAAAGGGGATTTTGGAAAGTTGAGCTTCGAAGACATTAAGGGAAGGAGAGAGTGGCTGATCTTCTTCTTTTATCCTGCAGACTTTACATTTGTCTGCCCTACAGAGCTCGACGATTTAGCGGACAAGTATAAGGAATTAAAAGATCTTGGCTGCGAGGTAGTATCGGTAAGTACCGATACTAAGTTTTCCCATATGGCGTGGCATCAGTCAGAAAAACTCCTCTCAGGGGTTAAATATCCTATGGGTGCAGATCCAACCGGAAAGCTCTCAAGGTTGTTTGGGATTTATGATGAGAATACCGGATTAGCCTTAAGGGGCACCTTTATTATAAATCCTGAAGGAAAGCTTATTGCCTCGGAGGTCAACTTCTACAATGTCGGCAGGAACGCAGAGGAACTCCTGAGAAAGGTGCAGGCCAATATCTATCTCTCCGGTCATCCGGATGAGGTATGTCCCGCTGCATGGCACAAGGGAGAAAAGACCTTAAAACCCTCCGCCAAGATTGTTGGCCGTGTCTATGAGGCCATGAAGTAATCCCCCTTTTATCCCCCTTTTTTAAAGGAGGATACCGGGGGGCTGGGAATACCGAGAGATGGCCACTTCTTATCAACCAACTCCTGAATCTCCGTGGTCATCTCTATCTTCTTTCCCCACGCCCTGTTGACCTCGGGTGAAGATTTCATGGTGGCATCAATCCCCATCTTTGCCCCTAATTCCGGTACCGGTGTCGAAAAATCGAGGTAATCGAAGGGGGTATTTTCTACAATAGTGATATCCCGTCCCGGATCAACCCGCGTGGAGATAGCCCACACCACATCATCCCAGTTGCGGACATTGATATCATCATCCACCACAATAATATATTTGGTATACAGGAACTGTTTCAGGAAACCCCAGAGTCCCATCATCACCCTCTTTGCATGTCCTGGGAACTCCTTCTTTATGGATACGACGGCGATCCTGTAAGAAACCGCCTCCATCGGGAGATGAAAATCTGCAATCTCAGGGAATTGATTCCTCAGGAGGGGAAGAAATATGCGGGTCAATACAAGCGCAATGATGGCATCCTCCTTAGGGGGACGGCCTGTTATCGTCGACAGATAAAGGGGAGAACTCCTGTGAGTGATACATTTTATCCTGAATACAGGAAATGACTCCTCTGCATTGTAGTATCCTGTATGATCTGCAAAAGGACCTTCCCGGGACTCCTCACCATGCAGTATTTCGCCTTCCAGTACAATCTCACTGGCAGTCGGTACCATCAAGTTGCTGGTCTTACACCGGACAAGATCTATGGCCTCTTTGCGTAACAATCCGGCAAAGTGAAATTCCCCGATCCTCTCCGGCACCGGTGTCACAGCGGCAATAGTCGTTGCAGGTTCACACCCTATCGCTACGGCCACAGGCATAGGCCTGTTTTTCTCTTTCCACCCTCTGTGGTGTTGAGCCCCGCCCCTTGTCTTGAGCCAGCGCATCAGCGTCTTATCCTTACCTATGACCTGCATCCTGTATACGCCAACATTGTAAGGCCCTCCTGAAGGGGACTGGGTAACCACCAGCGGCCATGTAATCAGCGGGGCAGCATCACCCGGCCAGCATGTCATGATAGGAAGCCTTGTCAGGTCTACATCATCCCCCTGGATTACCACTTCCTGACAGGATGCCCGGGTTACCACTCGTGGCGTCAGATTCATCACCTTTGCAAAGAAAGGTAATTTCTTTACGGCCTCTATTAACCCTTTTGGCGGCTCCGGTTGCTGGAGGTATGCAAGGAATGTCCCTATACCCTCAAGACCGGCCTCATCCGATTCAAGGCCAAGGGCCACTCTCTCTACAGTGCCGTACAGGTTTGCCACGACAGGGATATGGTGACCTTTTACATTCTCGAATATAACAGCCGGCCCCTTTACGGCAAGGAGCCTATCGAGGATCTCCGTAATCTCCAGGCAGGGGTCTACCTCTGTCTTTATCCTGACAAGCTCCCCCCTCTTCTCCAGGGTATCTATGAAATCCCTCAAGTCTTTATATGGCATATTAATAAACCTTCCTCATCTTACCAGAATATCAGACACGATACCAATCAGGACAATAACTCCAATCCATACATGAGACTTAAAAAGACGGAATAACCCGGCCCGCTCCACACCTCGCCTTATCTGAACCACCTGATATAAAAGCCCGATAGTGACTAACATAATGGAAAACATATAGATACGTCCCATCCCTGCGATAACACCCACTGTGAGGAGGATAGTAATTGTTATCAGGAAGAGGATGGCCAAGGCAATATACGTATAGTCTCCAAAGAGGATGGCCGTAGACTTGACACCCACCTTTATATCCTCCTCTCTGTCTATAAGGGCATAGATGGTATCATAACCCGTAGCCCAGAACAGTGTGGCGAGAAAGAATAGGAAAGCGGGCAATGCCACCTCATTTCGCACCGCCGCCCATGCCATAACAGCCCCCCATCCGAAGGCAGCCCCTAAAAATAATTGAGGAATCTGGATATATCGTTTGGTCAGTGGATATACCCCGGCCAACATCAATGCCACAAAGGATAATAAAAGGCTCAGTCTGTTCAGCATCAGCACAAGCATAAGGGCGATGAGCAGCAGCACAATTAAGACGAGACTTGCCTCCCTCATATTCAATCTCCCTGAAGCCAGTGGCCTCTCCCTTGTCCTCTCTACAAAACGGTCAAGATTCCTATCAGCCATATCATTTACCACACATCCGGCGCTACGCGTGATAAAAGAGCCAAAGACAAATATAACAATGTGTTTTACTGCCGGTATTCCTCCTGAAGCAAGGACAAGTGACCAGAGGGTCGGCATCATCAGCAGAAGAGTGCCATACTGTTTATCCAAACGTATCAGATCAAGAATGGCCTTCAATTTCCCCATCTTTAATGCCCGCTGACAAACATATCTGATGGAAATACCTCTAATATGGCCGCATTAAACCCATCTCCACCCCGGAGGCGGTAACATCTGGCCCAGAATATACTCCCGCTCACAGAGAACTCTTCCGCGAAATGGTCGCTCCTTAACTGCGTTATAAACAACTGTTCACGCCGGAGGGGCAGGCCGTAATCACTTAGCAGCATTCCTACAGGCATACTCTTCTTGTTGATCTCCCTCTGGATCATCTCCCCCATCTTAGAGATATCAATGACTGAATGGGCATAGACTAACCTCTTTTCATGACAACACAGCCAGGCCTCGCGGCCAATTGCATCCGAACCCTCTGCAGCATCAAGAAATTTTGCCATTTCAATCCCCATAAT
>JACROQ010000099.1 GCA_016214375.1 Nitrospirota bacterium
CCATAGAGATATTCAAACGGGAGTTCGGGGTCCATGCGAAGGTATGGGACCGGGACAAGGTGGTCATTATCCCGGACCACTATATCTTCACAGAGGATGCCTATGCGAGGCGAAATATCGATATCCTGAGGGGATTTGCCATCGAGCAGGGGATCAGGCACTTCTACGATGTGGGCTCCCCGGATTATAAGGGGGTATGCCATGTGGCCCTTTCTGAGGAGGGGCATACAAGACCCGGAGAGGTCCTCTTTGGCACAGATTCGCATACCTGTACTGCCGGCGCCTTTGGTGAATTTGCCAGCGGCATAGGGAATACGGATGCCGCTTTTATTATGGGGACCGGAAAGCTGTGGGTCAAAGTTCCGCCTACGATGAGATTTGTCTTTGAAGGTGAGATGCCCCCCTATCTGATGGCCAAGGACCTGATCCTCCATATCATCGGGGATATTGGCGTGGACGGGGCCACTTATAAGGCGATGGAGTTTGCCAGTGCGGGGATCTCGATGCTCTCTGTGGAAGAGCGTATGACCCTGTGCAATATGGCGATTGAGGCAGGCGGCAAGAACGGGATTATTGCGCCGGATGACAAGACCCTCTCCTTTGTAAGACAGCGGACGAATCGTTCCTTTGTCCCGCTCTACGGGGACCCGGATGCCCGGTATGAGTCTGTGAAGGTCTATTTGTTGAAAGATATGGAACCGGTTGTGGCAAGGCCTCACTCACCGGATAATAAGGCGTTAGTACGGGAAGTCAAGGGGACAAGGGTTGACCGGTGCTACATCGGCTCCTGTACCGGAGGCAAGCTGGAGGACTTTAAGGCAGCGGCTAAGATCCTGCGTAGAAACAGTGTGAAGGTGGAGACCTATGTGGTCCCTGCAACGACGGAAGTGGAGCGGCGGCTTAGGGAGGAGGCCATAGAGGGGGAGACCCTCCAGGCCATCTTTGAAAGGGCCGGTGCAAAGATCGCCGGCGGGGCATCGTGCGCCGCCTGTCTTGGCGGGCCCCCGGACACATTCGGACGGCTCAGCGGCAACGAGGTCTGCATCTCGACCACCAACCGGAATTTCCCTGGGCGCATGGGTTCCAGGCAATCCCAGGTCTATCTGGCCTCACCCCTGACCGTGGCGGCATCGGCCGTGCGGGGGGTGATCACAGATCCACGGGAGTTTGTGTAGAGGGTTCAAGGGGTCAAGGGTTCGAGGAGTCAAGTAAAACATCCATGAGCCACCGGCTCACAAGGGAACATGAAAATTCAGAGTGTCACCCTGAGCCGAAGGCGAAGGGTCTGACGCACCGGGATCATCAGATTCCTCGCTGCGCTCAGAATGACAGCAACGTGACAGGGGTATTTTCAGATGAAAGAGATTATTAAAGGCAGGGCCTACGTCCTCGGCAACGATATCGACACGGATCAGATCATCCCGGCTCAGCACCTGGTCTATAGTCTGAGCAACCCGGAGGAGAGGAAGATGTACGGGAGATATGCCCTGTCGAGTGTGCCGGAGGCGCAGGCCGGACTCCCTGACGGGAACATCCGGTTTGTGAAAGAGGGGGAAGATTGTTCTCAATATAACGTGATCATTGCGGGGAAAAATTTCGGGTGCGGTTCATCCCGTGAGCATGCCCCGATTGCATTAAATATAGCCGGGGTTGAGGCGGTCATCGCCGAGACGTATGCGAGGATATTCTACAGGAATGTGGTGGACGGCGGATTCTTTATCCCCTTTGAGACAGAGGGGCATCTCTATCAGGAGATCAGGACAGGGGATCAGGTCGAGATCGATGTCAGGAAGGGCATGGTCAAAAACCTTACCGCCGGGAGAGAGTATAAACTCCGTCCCTTAGGCGATGTGGAAGATATCTTGAGGGCCGGTGATATATTTGCTTATGCAAGGCAGAGCGGGATCGTCGGATAGCTTGGTGCTGTTGAACCCGCATGCCCCTTCGGGGCACAAAGGGGCATGAAAATTCAGCATGTCACCCTGAGCCGAAGGCGAAGGGTCTGATGCCCCGGATTAATCAGATTCTTCGCTGCGCTCAGAATGACAGCAGAGTAGCAGGGGTCTTTTCAGATGAAGGGAGAAGAGATATGGCATCTGCCTATAAGATAGCGGTCTTTCCGGGTGACGGGATCGGGAAGGAGATCGTGTCGCAGGCCGTCCGCGTCCTCCAGGTCATCAGCAATAAATATAACATCAGGGTTGAAACCCAGGAGGCGCTCGTGGGTGGGAGCGCCATTGATGCATTCGGTATTCCGCTCCCGGAAGACTCGCTCCATCTTGCTATGGTGAGTGACGCCGTGCTGTTGGGCGCTGTGGGCGGCCCGAAGTGGGAGGGTCTGGACTATTCCATCCGTCCTGAAAGGGCGCTGCTCGGGCTCCGGGAGAAACTTGGACTCTTTGCAAACCTGAGGCCTGCGAGACTCTTTTCCGCGCTTGCCGATGCCTCCACGCTGAAGAGGTCTGTGATCGAGGGGATTGACATCATGGTGATCCGGGAGCTGACCGGGGGGATATACTTCGGCAGGCCGAGGGGCATCGAGAAGATCGATGGTCAGGAGCGGGGCATCAACACGGAGGTCTATACCACATCCGAGATAGAGCGTATCGCCAGGCTGGCCTTTCAGATGGCCGGGGGGAGGCAGAAGAGACTCTGCTCTGTGGACAAGGCCAATGTCTTAGAGTCGTCGGAGCTGTGGCGGCGCGTGGTGAACACCGTTCATAAAGAATATGAGGATGTAACGCTGTCCCATATGTATGTGGACAACTGCTCCATGCAGTTGATCCGGGATCCGAGACAGTTTGACGTCATATTGACCAACAACATGTTCGGCGACATCCTGAGCGATGAGGCGGCGATGCTTACAGGCTCCATAGGGATGCTCCCCTCTGCGAGCATTGGCGGGGATGTCGGGATGTATGAGCCCATACACGGAAGTGCGCCGGATATCGCAGGACAGGACAAGGCCAACCCCATAGCCACGATCCTCTCCGTCGGGATGATGTTTAAATATTCCTTTGGGTTGGACATCGCCTGTGAGGAGATAGAGTCTGCCGTAAACCGGGTCCTGGACAACGGATATAGGACAAGGGATATATACTCTCCCGGGAATAAGCTTGTTGGCACGAGGAAGATGACAGATATCATTCTGAATGAGCTTGCGTAATTATTTTATAGACATTGACAGGAGACAACTGTTTCGATTAATATGGATTTCGTCTCTGGTATCCATACTGCTTGCAGGTGGCTGCGCGACGGTAGATAGAAACCAATACCCTGAAGGTCCCTATATCGTTTCCACATATCCATCCCCTGGTGATTTTAATATATCAAGGTATACTGACATCCACATCAGATTCAGTGAGGCCATGGATCCGGACACCGGGATCGGTTTCGAGATCCTCTCAAAGGGGATCAGGGTTGAAGGGGGGAAGATGTGGTCAGATTCCAATACGGTGTTGATCTTCAGGCCGGACAAGCCTCTGGATGTCAACGGCGCCTATCAGGGGATCATGAGGGAGGGGAAGTCGAAGGAAGGAAAGGCCTTAACCGGGGTGCCGTATTTATGGATGTTTACGATAAGAAATTAAAGGGAGTAGAGGTGAGAAAGAAGGGCAAATATAATATAGCCATTGTCGGGGCTACCGGGGCCGTAGGCAATGAGATGATCGAGGTGCTGGAGGAGCGGGGATTTCCTGTCGGGGATCTGAGGCTCTTTGCCTCAGAGAGGTCTGCAGGGGAGACACTCCCGTATAAAGAGGAGGAGTTTGAGGTAGACCTCCTCGGAGAGAAGGTATTTCAGGGTATCGACATTGCCTTATTCTCAGCAGGGGAGAAGATCAGCCTCGAATTCGCCCCCAAGGCGGTACAGGCAGGCGCTGTGGTGATCGACAACAGCTCGGCCTTCCGGATGGATCCTCAGGTGCCTCTGGTCGTTCCTGAGGTGAATCCCGGCGCCGTTAAAAGGCATCAGGGGATCATCGCCAACCCGAACTGCTCTACGATCCAGATGGTCGTAGCGCTGAAGCCCCTGCACGATGCGGCACGGATCAGGCGCGTTGTCGTGACGACATTTCAATCCGTATCCGGCAAAGGGAGAGAGGCCATGGATGAGCTCTTTGACCAGACCAAGGCCATCCTCGGGTTTCAGGATGTCACCGTCGGGGTATTTCCTTATCAAATCGCCTTCAACTGCCTGCCGCATATTGATCTTTTTCTCGAGAACGGCTATACGAAAGAAGAGATGAAGATGGTCCATGAGACGAGGAAGATCCTGGAAGATGACAGCATCAGGATTACGGCGACCACAGTACGCGTCCCGGTGTATATCGGGCACTCGGAATCGGTCAATATCGAGACAGAGAAGAAGATCTCGGCAAACGAGGCCAGGGCCATCCTGTCCGCGGCCCCCGGCGTCATTGTCTATGATGATCCCGTGAGAAATATATACCCTGTCCCACTCAATGTGGCAGGGAAAGACGAGGTCTTTGTAGGCCGGATACGGGAGGATGAGTCGATCCCGAATGGCCTCAATCTCTGGGTCGTTGCGGATAATTTGAGAAAAGGGGCGGCGACCAATGCCATACAGATCGCAGAGATGCTTATTAGTTGACGCTGAAAAATGCGGGGCACCCGTTGCGCCGAAGGCAATTGCAACGGGTCGTGCGGCGTCAGGACTGCGGGTTCTTCGCCTCAACGTACAGGAAGTACGCCTCGGCTCGAACCCTTGTCCTTCCTTCGGGGCACGCAGTGCGGCCGAAGGCCAATGCAATGGGTCGTGGGCATTTTTGAGCGTCAACTTTGTTCACAATGCTTTACAACGAAACTTGATGAACTCGTAAAAAGTCGCCAGAAGCACTATTTGTCATTCTGAGCGAAGCGAAGAATCTGATAAAACAATGAGTTATCAGAC
>JACROQ010000100.1 GCA_016214375.1 Nitrospirota bacterium
GTTCTCGGTAGTTGGAACGAAATCGCATGTTCTCTTGCTGAAAAACCAAGGAAAAGAAAATCTCAAACGTCCAACTATTATTTTTTTTGAAAAAAAACGCGGAAAACAAGTTAGCGCTTATACGGCTCTGCCGGGGGTTTAGCGCTGGAATTAAGGCCTGGATTAGTCGACATCTCAGATTTGGGAAATAACGGCAGCCTTGTATGTCCGGACACAGATGCCACTACCTGTGATGTTAATGATATGGGGGGAAAAGGGGACAGATTTATTTTTGCTTTATATTTTGCTTTATTGCCCTAAAAATAAATCTGTCCCCTTTTTCCTGTTCGTTCTTTTCAGAAAGCCCGCAACTCAGCGGCCTTAAGAAGATTTTTTGAAACCAATGGCTACGAGGTAGGCCATCATGGCCATTGCGGCGATCAGGGATAGGGCGCCGATCGGGGCCAGATTGACGGCAACCCCTAATCCAAGTCCGGTGAGGTAGAGCATGCCGGAATGGAATATGGCAGCTACCAGAAGGAGGATGCTGACGATGCCGGCCAGTCCGGCAGATACCTCTAACTGACACAGGATATAACCCACCACGATATTCAGGACGGATTCCAAGTTTCCATGGACATGGGCTGTAACAAGCATCTCATGTGTCTCGCTTTCATGCCACGCCGCTCCGCCGGTCTTGGCCTTAAAGGCTAAGAATAATCCGAGCAGCAGGGTCGTGATAAAATAGGAAAAGCCAAAGACCATATTCTTTTTACCGATCTCATTTTTCATCTGATTTACCCTCCTGAGTTTTCTGGGGATACCATACTTATTACTATAATTCCAGGACTCAGAATTAACATAGGAAACGAGCGATTGTCAACACCTTTTGTCAGGTCTGCTGAGGTTCATCCGAAAATACCCATGCCACTTTGCTGTCATTCTGAGCGCAGCGAAGAATCAGATTAACCCAGTGCATCAGACCCTTCGCCTTCGGCTCAGGGTGACATGCTGGACTTTCATGCTCCTTTGTGCCCCGGAGGGGCATGGAGGCTGTTTATAAAATAACTTGATTTTTATACCCCTGTTTCGCTAATATCTTGGCTAATAGAATATTATGGAAGAAAATAACGAGACAATAAAGCCAACGAAGCCGCCGGACCGGAGAAACGATCTACGGGAACCCATTATTGTATTCAAGATCGTGGAGGATAATAATCAGCAGCACCTCTTTGGCTATGCCAAGAATATCAGCCGCAGTGGACTTTTTATTGCGTCGATAAATCCCCGTGAGCCGGGAGAGCGGTTTTATATCACCTTCCAGATACCCAAGACAGATATCCGGGCACGGTGTCAGTGCGATGTGGTATGGACCAGGCGGTACAAGCAGGGGAGCAAGTTAGAGCCGGGTTATGGAATCAGGTTCCTCGATCTGCCCGAGGATATTGCGTCGGCCATCGATAATTGGATAGCTAAGGAAACGCTCGAAATGCTCAATGATGAATGAGCCGCAAGGCATCCACCGAGTCAAGGGGTGTCTTTCCATCAGCCCCGCGTCCGCCTATCAGGTATAGGGTATCTCCCATGAAGAGCATGCCCATCACAAGCCTCCCTGTCTCTAAGGGAGAAAGTTCCGTCCATTGGTTGAGGTCAGGGTCATAGCATCTGGTCCTGTTTTCTATCCTGTCTCCACTGTTCCCTCCGGCAAGGTACAGCCTGTTATTGCGGATACAGGCGCCTGCGCCTGCTGCAGGCCGGGGGAGTCTGAACCCTGCCTCGCTCCATTGATTTATGCGGGGGTCATAGGATTCCACAACGTCAAAATTCTTAAACCCCTCCGCCCGCAGTCCTGCGCCCCCGAGGACCAGTATCCTGTCACCGGACACAACGGCCGCAGAGGCGAAGCGTGGGGTCGGCATCGGGGCAATCTCTCTCCAGGTGTCAGTAGTTGGATCAAAGGCCTCACAGAAGGAAAACCCGGGGTCTGTCATAGGGCCGCCCTTTGTGGCATCAGGATGGTGTCCCCCGAATACATAGATAGCGTTGCCCATGACCGCAGAGACTGGATAATCATGAGGCATCAACATATCAGGTCCCTGAGACCAGGCATCTGCCGCAGGGTCATAGATCTCTACTCTCCTGAAGAACTCAAACCTTCCGTCCCCATGCCTGAGGCCGCCCCCCATGACGTATATCCTGTTATTAAGGACGGCTGCCACAGCCCCGGAGCGGGTGGTCGGCATATCACTCCCTTTGTGCCAGGTGTCCTTTTCCGGGTCGTATATCCCGGTGCTGTTCAGGCTCTTGAAGTCCTTTCCCCCGCCGCCAAACAGATAGACCTTGCCTCTATACTCTGTAATAGCGAAGTGAGACCGCGCCTCATGCATTGGGGACTTTTTGGACCAGACTGATGTCATCTCTTCCCTATTCCGTCTTCTGCCCCTTTTTCCTGCGCGGTCCCCCTCTTTTCAGGATATCTTCCTTTCCCATCCTGATCTGGCCAAATGACTTGATCGCGATATAGTTGTCTGCCCCTAAATAGAGGGCCGGGGTTACGCTCTTCAGATCAGGCATCTTGTCCTTCTTGTCGAAGGCATTTCCTTTGTAATGGACCGCCAGGACTTCACCTACGATGAAGACATGATCCCCGGTCTTATATTGTTTGACAATCCTGCACTCATACGCGGCATAGGCATCTTTGAGCACAGGGGTCTTGATCACAGTAGAGGGGAGGGTCTTGATCCGGTAGGCAGAAAACTTGTCGACCTCTTTGCCTGAGGTCCTCCCGACCGTTGCTATAATCCCCACATTGTCAAAGGTGAGGAAGTTTGCCGTGAACTCACCGCTCTTTTTCAACAGTTGATAGGAATACCGTTTGGGGGCGATGGCCACCCCAAAGAGCGGCGGGTCAAAGGAGAGCGCCGTATACCAGGCACAGGTCAGGGCGTCCAACTGGTCTCCGGCCTTAACAGCAACAACGACCGGGACCACAGGATAGTAGTGATAGAAACCTGCTTTCTCAACTGATCTCTCAACCTTCATCTTGCACCTCCATGGGTTTTTGTTTGTCGGTAGAGTTTAGCAGAGGCGTTGAAAAAAGTCATCAGGCTTTGAAGGCATGTACAGGGCACAGCTTAACTCACGATCAGCACCGGAATATTCACCTTATGCCTGACCTTATAAATCGTTTCCCCGAAAATCAGGTCCTTGAGGCCCCTATGTCCATGTGCCCCCATCACGAGCAGGTCCGCCTCAAATTCCTTCACAATTTTTGGAATGGCCTTGATGGGTTCTCCATAACCCAGACGGTATTCCACCTGGTATCCTTTTTCCACCAGCCTGGAGGTATATGTCTTCAAATTTTCTTCATCCGCAGCCGTTTCATAATCCATGATTTCACTCCCCAGCATCCTGGAACCGGCCGTTTCAACGATATGAATCAACAGGAATTTTGCATCCGTTTCCCCTTGCGGCAAGGCGTGGGCAATTGTCCTGCTGTCCATCTCTGAGAAATCGAGGGTCACGGCAATCCGTTTGTATCCGGACTTCGTAACATCACCTAAGACTTGCGCATATTGATGGGGGAGCGGCATCCTGAATTCTCTTCTCTTCTTCAAAAATGGATAAATGGCAATATAGACCAACAGGGCCGAAACTGCAAGGCAAACCGGCAACAGGGTCATCTGATATAACCACACATAATCCCCTGCATTGGCAAACCATCCTCCAAGAGTGTCAATCACCAGCTTGACATTTAATGCGATAATGATCCCGGCTGAGATCCATGCGGCAGATTTAACCCAATCATTAATCGCGAATTTGCCCATTTTCTCTTTATCGCTGACAAAATGGATCAGCGGGATAACGGCAAAGCCCAATTGCAGGCTCAGGATCACCTGGCTCAGCACCAGCAGTTCGCCCACTTTTCCTTCGCCTAAAAAAATAATGGTGAGGAATGCAGGGATAATCGCAAGCAAACGGGTGATCAATCTTCTCAACCAGGGCCGGATCCTCAGATTCAAATATCCCTCCATCACAATCTGACCGGCCAGGGTCCCCGTCACTGTAGAGCTTTGGCCCGATGCAATCAGAGCGACTGCAAACAGGACCGGGGCAAGCGCTGTCCCTAATACATCTTTTAATAGATGATGCGCTTCCTCGATGCCGGCCACTTTATAAAATCCGTGCTGATGAAAGGCCGCGGCCGCAAGGATCAGGATAGACGCGTTCACGAAGAAGGCGATATTCAAGGCAATGGACGTATCCACTAAATTATATTTCAGCCCTGAACGGATGCTTTCTTCATCCTGCCTGATCTTCCGCGTCTGCACCAGGGCAGAGTGCAGGTAAAGATTGTGCGGCATCACCGTGGCCCCGATGATCCCGATCGCAATGTATAAGGCAGACGCATCCGGGATGCGGGGGACAAAGCCGGATGCGATCTCCGTGAGCTTGGGGCTGGAAAAAAATATCTCCGCGCAAAAGGCCATACCGATGATGGAGATCATCCCAAGGATAAAGACCTCCATCTTTCGCATCCCGTAACTTTGCAGGATCAGAAACAGGAAGGTATCCAGCACCGTGATGCAGACGCCGATGATCATCGGAAGGCCAAAGAGCAATTTCAGACCGATCGCCATTCCCAGCACCTCCGCAAGGTCCGTGGCGGCGATCGCTATCTCAGCCAATATCCAGAGAAAAAAATTGACAGGGGACGGATAAGTCTCCTTGGATGCCTGTGCCAGATCCCGCGCGCTCGCCAGTCCCAGGCGGGCGCTCAGACTCTGCAGCAGCAGGGCCATCAGGTTGGACATCAGCAATACCCAGATCAGCGTGTAGCCGAATTGGCTTCCGCCGGCAATGTCCGTTGCCCAGTTGCCGGGGTCCATGTAACCGACGCTGACCAGGTAAGCCGGTCCGAAAAATGCGAAAAGCCTCTTCCAGAATTTGTGCTGGACAGTCGTGTCAATGCTTTCATAGACCTCTTCCAGCGACTTTCTTCTTGCTTCCGTCATTTTTTATTTATTAACCAGCTTAGCCTGTAGTTTAATCTCCGTACCCGTCAGGGCCTTGGATACCGGGCAGGTCTTTTTTGTAATCTCAGCCTTCTCCATGAAGGCCTGTTTCCCTATCCCAGGGACTTCGGCCTCGGTATCGAGGGCGATGGAGGTAATTTTAAAGCCCTCTTCTAATTTCTCAATTTTAACCCTGGCCGTGGTGTAAATCCGTTTCGGTGGGTAACCTGACTGTGCAAGCTCATGGGCCAGGGCCATGGAAAAGCAGCCCGCAAGCGCCGCCCCGATCAGCTCCTCAGGGTTGGCGCCTGCGCCCTCCTCAAATCGTGAAGAAAAGGAGTAGGCCCCTTCAAAGGCGCCGCTCCCCAGTTTCACACGGCCCTTGCCGTCTTTCAGATTTCCTTCCCACATTGCATCTGCTATGCGTACCGGCATGATAATCACCTCCTTTGACGGCTTCGTAAAAAGCGGGGGACCCATTGCTACGAAGTAAATGCAATGGGTCGTGTTGTGTTGCACTGCATCCTTCGTCATTTTAGCCCTTGCGGTGCACGATGTCCAGACAAAGAATTACACACAAAAAGCCATTGAGCAAGATCAGCGGTGCCCTTTCATTGATCGATATCCTCAAAGAGGCCATCCGGAGAGAACACGATTCCTACGATTACTATCACAAAGCGGCATCCGTAGCTGTGAAACCGGCATCAAAGAAGATGTTTCTTCATCTGGCAGAGATGGAGAAGGGGCATGCCAGTGAGCTGACGAGGCATCTTACAGACCTCGAAGCCCAGAGCCACATTGACAAGGCCCTTACGTCAAGCTTCTAGCAGGTTGCTGAAAAAGTCCGGCAACCTGTCATTCTGAGGAGCCGAAGGCGACGAAGAATCTGATAACCCTTTGTTTTCCGTAGGAGTCAGATCCTTCGCTTCGCTCAGGATGACAAACAGGAAGACAAACAGGATGACAAACAAGAAGACTTATTCAGCAACCTGATAGGGGATAGGAAAAGGGGACAGATTTATTTTCCTCTGCTCCAATAGTGATAATGTCAGATTCTGAAATAAATTCAGAATGACAAAATCAATACATTGCAATTCACCATCGTTCTCCATCTGAGTTAGTTCCAAACCCATAGGGTCAATATGGACATATCAAAAAATGACCTCCTCCAATTGTACTATTACCTCAAATTGACCCGCCGTATAGAAGATCGTGTCACCGCGCTCTACCGCCAGGGCAGAATCCTCGGGGGCGCATGGACGAGCAACGGGATGGAGGCCATATCCGTGGGCTATGCCTATGCTCTTGAAAAGGAGGATATCATTGCGCCCTATTTCAGGGATATGGGGGCATTCCTCGTAAGAGGGATTACGCCTGAGAGGGTTATGGCGCAGTACCTTGGCAAGAAGACCGGGATCACAGGGGGAAAAGAGGGGAATGTCCATGCCGGGGATATTCATCTCGGCGTCTTTGGCTTCCCCAGCCATCTTGCGG
>JACROQ010000108.1 GCA_016214375.1 Nitrospirota bacterium
TCCCAGGGAAGGTTCGTCTAAGAGAAGGAGCCTCGGTTTGCACATCAGGGCCCTTCCGATGGCTAACATCTGCTGTTCTCCTCCGCTCAGGGTTCCGCCGAACTGTCTGCTCCGTTCCGCCAGGATCGGGAAATACGCATAGACCATCTCCAGCCTGTTCTTAATCTCCTCTTTCTCTTTGCACAGAAAGGCCCCCATCTCTAAATTCTCAAGGACCGTCAGGCGGGGGAATATCCGGCGTCCCTCCGGCACCTGAGAGATCCCCAGCCTGACAATCTCATGAGGCGTGAGGTTTGACAGGCCCCTCTCCTCAAAAAAGATCTCCCCTTCATTGACCTTCAGGGAGATCCCCCGTAAGACCTCGATCTGCTCATAAGAGGCGTGGATATTTTCTAATCGCAGCATTCCCTTGACCTTCAAACCTGTCATGCTGAATTTATTTCAGCTAAGTTTGATGAACTCGTAAAAAATCGCCAGAAGCACCATTTGTCATTCCTTCACTTCGTTCAGGACGGCGTCTGAGCGAAGCGAAGAATCTAATAAAACGATGGGTTATCAGACCCTTCGCTTCGCTCAGGGTGACATCTGAGAATTTTTTATGAGTTCATCAAGTTTCTTCCTTTCCCAAATAGGCCTCGATGACGGCCGGGTCTTTCTGTATCTCTGCCGGAAGGCCCTCGGCGATCTTGACCCCGTAGTCCAGGACCACAACGCGGTCTGAGATCCCCATCACGACCTTCATGTCATGTTCGATCAGGAGCACTGTTATCCCCTGATCGCGTATCTGCCTGATGATTGCCATGAGCTGTTGGGTCTCTCCCCTCTTTGCCTTTTCGCCTGTCGCTGAACAGGTCCACCAGACCCTTCAGGACAACCGCTTTCCAGTTCCGAATCTGGCCTGGATGAACCTGATACAGGCTTGCCAATTCGGCGGATGTCTTTTGCTCTTTGATCGCCTCCAAGGCAACCTTGGCCTTCAAGGAAGGCGGATACCTCTTTCGCATTCGTTCCACTTGGACCTCCTCCTTTTGTCTCCCAAGTGTAACTTATCACACTGTCCAAATTTTGGGGTCCACTATATACGACATTCCATGAAAACTTTGGTCAGTTCATTACAGGAAGGAATGCTTAGCCTTACAATGTCTGATGAGTACAATTCTCATTAAAGGGCAAACATGGATGGAAGACAAGGTATGTTAAAGAAGTGGATGCTATGGAAGAAGCGGTTAAATTTTATCAGGAAATCTATGATGAGAATGGCAACTTAACAGAAATCCATGAAAAATTCCCTGTGGATAAAGGCCATAGGAAATTATAAGGAGGAAAAGACAATGATCCTGACAAGAGAATTGCTCGCAGAGATGCTTATGAGATACATTAACAGGGAGATAGATTTAACAAGCCTTGTGATCTGGGCAGAGGATATGTTAAGGGAAACGGATTTTGAGGAGAGGAGTTTTGAACTTATACGGGAGATTCTTGCTAACATAGGGCTTGCTGATGTCCGTGAGTTTGGTCTTACCTGGGATGATTGCTATGACTACCTTCATAAACTCGGCTATGATGTAAAGATTGAGTTACGAAAGGTGGTATAGGCTATTTTGACTGTAACCCGACTGTCACTAAAATGTCACCGAATTTATCCTAAACCGCCTTAAAGGATAGAAAATATCATATAGAATAGATGACATTAACTTGTTGAAAAGATAAAGCATTTGCCAAAATTGCAGATAGAAGGCCCACTTACAAAATTGAAACTGAACTTTGAATGGGACGAAGAGAAAGCCAAAGCGAATCTCAAAAAGCACAGAGTCAGTTTTGATGAAGCCACAACGGTTTTCCTTGATCCTTTTTCAATTACAATACCTGATTCAGACCATTCAGTGGAGGAGCAACGGTATATTGACATTGGTAGTTCTGATAAGGGCCATGTACTGGTAGTGGTTTATACCGAACGAGGCTCGAACATACGTATTATCAGTAGTCGTAAGGCAACCTCATCGGAGCGGAAACTTTATGAGAAAGGAAGCAACTAAGATGGTACTAATGGAGGAGAACGATATGCGTATCGAATACGATTTTACAGGTGGAGTGCGTGGCAAGCATTACAGGGCCATGCAAGTTGGGTATACGATCACTATTCATAAGGCGGATGGCACCACTATCACTAAGGACGTGATGCCAAAAGAGGGCGCAGTTGTTATAGAACCGGATATTCAAGCGTATTTTCCAGATTCGGAATCTGTAAATAGGGCTTTGCGTTGTTTAATCCCGCTGCTGCCCAAAAAGCGCAGAGCAAAGGCGAAGAAAACCTAATCGGGTAAGGAACGGTAATTAGCCGTCCCTCCCCACACCACCCATCATGCGGGTCCGCAATGGGCGGTTCGCGGAAATCATCGGGCCTTGGCCGGATAGTGAATCCCAATCCACAGCGTGCGAATAGAAACAAGCCCCTGCTTTTCAAGATACGCATTGGACAACCCCATATTCGTTGACAATGTCTTTGCAAGATGCCAGTAACTCTTTCTGCTCAGTCCCGTCAGTATCGCCTGATACTTTGGAGAGCCAAGCTGAATAAGATTACCGATACGCCTTCTGCACCTGCGCCACTGTTTCCAATAGCACATGCGGATACGCCTGCGCAGCCAATGATCCAGTTCAACTACGTCGTTGTACTTCATCCCGACTCCGAAATAATTCATCCATCCATGGATGTAGAGGCGAAGGGATGTATACCGGTAGTCCATGGAGACACCCCAACTGCGCCCGGTAAGGCGACGCAGCCGGCTCTTGAATCCATTGACGGCTTTCTCAGTGGCAGTAAGCTTCATCCTTTTAAAGGTGGAGCCCGGAAAGGCACTGTCCTGAGCACGGACAACTTTACTTTTGTCCCTGTTCACCTTTACCTTAAGAACTTTCTCAAGGAAACGGCTGATACTTGCCATCACACGCTGACCGGCACGTTTCGACTTTACCAGTATCGTGAGATCATCCGCATAGCGTGCGAACCGATGACCGCGTTTTTCCAACTCCTTATCGAGGTCATCCAGAAGTATATTGCTCAACATCGGCGAAAGAGGGCCGCCTTGAGGCACTCCCATTGCAGTTTGATTCAGCCTCCCGTTTACGACAACACCGGAGCGAAGGTATTTACCGATAAGACGAAGGATGCCTTTGTCACTGACACGCCGGGAGACCCGGCTCATCAGAACGTCGTGGTCAACCCTATCAAAGAACTTCTCAAGGTCGATGTCCACGGCATAACGGTATCCTTCACGAATATCTTTAAGTACCGTGTTTACCGCCTGATGGGCCGAACGGTGTGGCCTGAAACCAAAACTGCTTTCTGAGAAATGCGGATCAAAGACAGGGGTGAGAACCTGAGTGATCGCTTGCTGAATCACACGATCCATAACAACGGGAATTCCGAGATTACGAGTTCCGCCGTTGTCCTTGGGAATCTCGACACGCTTTACCGGAGCGGGTTTGTAAGTCCCCTCCAGCAAAGATGCCTTGATTCCTTTCCAGTTCTCATGGGCGTACTCGGTAAACTCCTCAATCGTAATACCATCGATACCGGGAGCCCCTTTGTTTGCCTTAACTTGTTTCCACGCACTGAGCATGTTATCTCTTTTGACAACCTACTCCACTGAGACAGGATTGAGGGGTCGGTCTTCCATGACGCGCCTCATAATTCGGCTCCTCCGGTCGGATTCATCGCCGCATGAGAGCTCATGGAATCGCCTCACTCTTTTCTACGTTCGAGCCTTCCTTCCGTTTTGCCGGAAGTACTATGCCTTCTGCTGACTTCTGCGCACTTACCCACCATGTTTCCATGAAGGGCGCTATAAGATTGCTCATGAGTTGCTGTCTGTTTCGTGTTTCCCGCTTGCGGGACTCATATCCGTCAACAGCAACGGGATATGCCGGGTCTTTGGTCAACCGGATAGACCTCTTCCGGATTCCTCTCAGGAACCTCCTATCGCTTGACGCGCAGATCTCCCCGGATAAGGACGTGAACTTTCCGTGCACAAACGCCGCATTTACCCTGTCCCCTGAACCTGCGGGCTTCGTTGTGTTGTGCCAACTCGCCCAGGGACTAAGCCTTGTATGCGGTTTCTGTTCGTCGTCTCGCACGTTTGCTCTCCGGCTTCCTTCGGACGGTCGGTCACCCTCCCGCCCTTGCCTTCAGCTAGTACTTTTGTTAGTATCCATAACTAGGAACACCTTCCGGTTCTCGTACAGGGGACTTTCACCCCATAAGTTCACGCCCGTGCCGGGCGTACACAAAAAAATCCAGCGGACGGCAAAAAGCGCCGCCGCTTAGTTTTGTCGTTATGTTTTTAGATATACAATTAATCCAAGGTTTATGAACTCGTAAAAAGTCCTTCACTGTCACCCTGAGCGAAGCGAAGGGTCTGATAACTCATTGTTTTATCAGATTCTTCGCTCCGCTCAGACGCCGTCCTGAACGAAGTGAAGGAATGACAAATAGTGCTTCTGGCGACTTTTTACGAGTTCATCAAGGTTTATATGATGATGAACTGCATGTATTGTTTAGAAGATAAACCTGAAACATCATATATAAAGACAGAGCATGTCATCCCTCAGTCTTTTGGAGTATTAGAATCACAAGTGACTTCACTGAACCATTACCAATCTTAGTTCTTTTATTCCCCAAGGTAGGCCTCCCGGATGCGCTTATCTGCGGCGAGGGCCTTGGCATCATTGGTCATGCTGATCGTGCCGGTCTCCATGACATACCCCCGGTCTGCCAGCATGAGCGCTGCCCTTGCGTTTTGCTCCACAAGGAGCACGGTCACACCCTGACTCCTGATCTTCCGGATGATCTCAAAGATCTTAGAGACGACCATAGGGGCCAATCCCAGGGAAGGTTCGTCTAATAGGAGGAGCCTGGGCTTGCACATGAGGGCCCTTCCGATAGCGAGCATCTGTTGTTCTCCACCGCTCAGGGTGCCGCCCATCTGCCTGCTGCGTTCCGCCAGGATCGGGAAATACCCATAGACCATCTCCAGTCTGTTCTTAATCTCCCGTTTCTCTTTGCACAGAAAGGCCCCCATCTCTAAATTCTCAAGGACCGTCAGGCGGGGGAATATCCGGCGTCCCTCCGGCGCCTGAGAGATCCCCAGCCTGACAATCTCATGAGGCGGGAGGTTTGACAGGTCCCTGTCCTCAAAGAAGATGCCCCCTTTGCTGATCTTAATCAGACCGGATATTGTCATAAGGGTGGTGGTCTTACCGGCGCCGTTGGCCCCGATGATGGTGACGATCTCCCCTTCATTGACCTTCAGGGAGATCCCCCGTAAGACCTCGATCTGTTCATAGGAGGCGTGGATATTTTCTAATCGCAGCATTCCCTTGACCTTCAAACCTGTCATGCTGAATTTATTTCAGCTAAGTTTGATGAACTCGTAAAAAATCGCC
>JACROQ010000113.1 GCA_016214375.1 Nitrospirota bacterium
ATAAGGATTGGCGCAGTGAACCGCGCCCCTGCAATATAATTGGAAAATGCAATGTCAACGGCGGATTCTTCACGGAGTTTACCCTGAGCGTAGTCGAAGGGTTCAGGGTGACATTGCAGGACTTTATCAACAACCTGCTAACGTTTGAGGAGGCATGGAAGAGAAGGAGATAGAAAAAGAGTTACCCGCGCAGCAGTATTCGCTCCTGGTAAAGAAGATCAGAGATAGATTTGGGGGGGCTATACTTGAGACCACGCTCTTCCGGGGGGAGATCACCCATGTCGTTGAGAAGGGTGCCCTTGTCGGGATATGCAGGTTTTTGAAGCATGAACCGGACCTGCAGTTTAAATTCCTCTCGGATGTGCTCGGCGTGGATTGCCGCAAGACACTCTCCTGTTTTGAAGTCGTCTATCATCTCTACTCTATCCCCAACAAATATCGCCTTCGGATAAAAGTCAGGGTCAAGGAAAATGAGGAGGTCCCCTCGGTGACCCCGGTGTGGAGGAGTGCGGATTTTGCGGAGCGGGAGACCTTTGACATGTTTGGTATTGTATTTGATGGTCACCCCAATCTCAAGCGGATCTATATGCCGACGGATTGGGAGGGTTACCCCTTGAGAAAGGATTATCCCCTGACAGGATACAAGGACGAGTATAACCCCTTCGGGGTGGAGAAGGTTTAAACGTATGGAAGATGTAATGAGCATAGCCTCCAACAGCGGAGATGATATCATAACCAAAGAGGTCACCCTGAACATGGGGCCTCAGCACCCCTCCACACATGGAGTCATGCACCTTATTCTGCGGATGCAGGGTGAGAAGATCGTGAAGGCAGAGCCGGATATCGGATACCTCCACCGGGGCATGGAAAAGATCGCTGAAAACCTCTTATACTCTCAGTTCGTTCCCTACACCGACAGGCTTGACTATCTGAGCAGTATGACGAACAACCTCTCTTATGTGATGGCTGTAGAGAAGCTGATCGGCCTTGAAATCCCGGAGAGGGCGAAATATATCAGGGTCATCGTATCTGAACTCTCGAGGATATCGAGTCATCTCCTCGCTGTTGGCGCCTGGGGGCTTGACTTAGGGGCGGTCACCCTTGTCCTTTATGCCTTCAGAGAGCGGGAGATGATATTGGACCTCTTTGAGATGCTCTGCGGCGCGAGACTCACTTACAACTACATGAAGATCGGTGGGATGAGGGGAGACCTCCCTCCCGGTTTTAAAGAAAAGTGCAGGGACTTTATTCAGATATTCCCAAAGCGGGTGGATGAATATGAACAACTCCTGACAGGAAACAGGATCTGGCTTCAGAGAAACAAGGGTGTCGGGGTCATATCCGCAGAGGATGCCGTAGACCTTGGCCTTACCGGTCCGTCTCTGCGAGGGTCCGGGGTGAAGTGGGATATCCGGAAGGACACGCCCTATCTTGTCTATGACCGGTTTGATTTTAAGGTGCCGGCAGGCGGGAATGGAGACTGCTTTGACAGATATATGGTGCGGATAGAAGAGATGAGGCAGGCCAACAAGATTATTGCCCAGGCGCTGGAACAGATACCGGATGGGCCTGTGAATGCCGATGCCCCTGAGTTTGTCTCGCCTCCCAGAAAGGATATCACCACAAACATGGAGGTCCTTATCCACCACTTCAAGCTGATCTCCCATGGGTTTAAGGCCCCAAAGGGTGAGGTCTACTCCTCTATCGAGGCCCCCAAGGGGGAACTTGGTTTCTATATCGTAAGTGATGGGTCTGAGATGCCATTCAGGGTAAAGATCAGGGCGCCGTCCTTTGTGAACCTGCAGAGTGTTGACCCGATGTCCCGCGGGGCCTACTTTGCAGACGTGGTGGCGGTGATATCCAGCCTGGATCCGGTGTTTGGGGAGGTGGATAAGTAAGAAGAAGCAAGAAGTCAGAAGTAAGAAGCAAGAAGTAAGAAGCAAGAAGTAAGAAACAAGAAGCAAGAAGCAAGAAGCAAGAAGCAAGAAGCAAGAAGCAAGAAGCAAGAAGCAAGAAGCAAGAAGCAAGAAGCAAGAGGCAAGAAGCAAGAAGCAAAAGAGGTAAGAGGTAAGAGGTAAGAAGAGGGGGAGCAGTAAGATGCTTTCAGAGGGGGCCGTCAAGGAGATTAACGATCTGACCGGCAAATATGCCAATAAGCGGTCTGCTGTCATGCCCGCACTCTTTGTGGTTCAGAGGGAATATGGCTACGTCACCGAGGAGGGGATGAGAGAGGTCGCGAACATCCTCGGTCTGAGGCCTGTCCAGATCTTTGAGGTGGCTACCTTCTACACCATGTACAATAAAAAACCTGTAGGCAAGTACCATATACAGGTCTGTACGAATATATCCTGCTCCCTCCTGGGCGCTAATCATATCGTAGATTTTCTCTCCATGAGACTGGGGGTCAAGGTCAAGGAGACTACCCCGGATAAGATGTTTACACTCTCCACTGTAGAATGTCTCGGCTCTTGCGGGACTGCCCCGATGATGCAGATAAACGATAGGTACTATGAAGACCTCACAAAAGAGAAGATAGAGGAGATACTGAAGGGGCTGAAGTAAGAAGTAAGAAGCAAGAGGCAAGAAGCAAGAAGCAAGAAGACGACCCTGTAAAAAGTAAAGCTATGTTTGAACCTGTGATTCTGAAAAATATGAATGCCCCTGATAACAAGAAGCAAGAAACAAGAAGCAAGAAACAAGAAGCAAGAAGCAAGAAGCAAGAAACAAGAAGCAAGAAACAAGAAGCAAGAAGCAAGAAGCAAGAAGCAAGAAGCAAGAAGCAAGAAGCAAGAAGCAAGAAGCAAGAAGCAAGAAGACGACCCCGTAAAAAGTAAAATTATGTTTGAACCTGTGATTCTGAAAAATATAAATGCCTCAGATTCATATACGCTGACGGCGTATCTGAAGACCGGCGGGTATCAGGCCTTGAAAAAGGCCCTTGAGATGAACACGGATACGATCATCCAGATGGTCAAGGACTCCGGTCTGAGGGGGCGCGGCGGGGCTGGCTTCTCGACAGGCCTGAAGTGGAGTTTTATCCCGAAAGATCCTACCATCCCCAAGTATCTCTGTTGCAATGCAGATGAGGGGGAGCCGGGCACCTATAAGGACAGGGCGATCATTGAGAAGGATCCCCATCAACTCCTTGAGGGAATTGCGATAGGCTGCTACGCTATCGGAGCGAGCAATGCCTATATCTACATCCGCGGGGAGTTTACCCTCGGCGCTGACAGGCTTGAGGATGCGATCAGGGAGGCCCATTCAAAGGGATATCTGGGGAATAATATCCTGGGGAGCAAATTCAGTCTCAATATTTATGTGCACCGGGGCGCCGGGGCCTATATCTGCGGGGAGGAGACGGCCCTCCTTGAGTCCTTAGAGGGACGGCGTGCCCTGCCGAGGATTAAACCCCCCTTTCCGGCACTGGTCGGTCTTTTTGGAAAACCAACGGTCATCAATAATGTGGAGACCCTTGCCTGCATCCCGCACATTATTAACAGAGGGGCAGGCTGGTTTGCCGCTATCGGGCCGGCGAAAAGCCCGGGGCCCAAGTTGTTCGGGGTCAGCGGACATGTGAATAAGCCGGGTCTCTATGAGCTCCCGATGGGAACACCGCTTCGCGAGATCATCTATACCCATGCCGGGGGGATTAAAGGGGACCGAAGGTTAAAGGCCGTGATTCCAGGCGGCGTATCTGCCCCGATGCTGACGGAGAAAGACCTGGATACCCCGATGGATTTTGACTCCCTTGCGGCAAAGGGCACGATGCTGGGCAGCGGCGCTGTGGTTGTTATGGACGAGAAGACCTGCATTGTGAAGGCGGCCCTGATTGTCCATGAATTCTTTCACCATGAATCGTGCGGCAAGTGTACCCCCTGCCGGGAAGGGCTTGACTGGATTGTCAAGGTGATGCGGAGGGTGGAGCATGGTGAAGGGAAGGAGAGGGATCTGGATCTCCTCCTTAAATTATGCGGGGATATCTTTGGCCGCACCTTCTGTCCCCTTGGCGACGGCGCCGTGATGGCCCTGAGGGGCGCGATCAATAATTTCAGGGAAGAGTTTGAATATCATGTAAAACATAAGCGATGTATGGCAGGCTGTTGAAAAAGTCGTTATGCCTGTCATCCTGAGCGAAGCGAAGGATCTGACTCCAAAGGAAGAATCAAGATTATCAGATTCTTCGTCGCCTTCGGCTCCTCAGAATGACAGCTTTGCTGACTTTCTCAACAGCCTGATGGTGAATGGCGGATAAGAAAACATGGCCACCGTAAAAATAAACGGGAAAGAGATTACAGTCGAGGACGGGACCCTGATCCTGGATGCGGCAACGAGCGCAGGGTTTGAGATACCCACGATGTGTTTTCATGCGAGGCTCAGCAAGCTGGCCTCCTGCAGGGTCTGCCTTGTGGAGATCGTGGGCCAGAAGAAGCTCCAGCCCTCCTGTGTGACCCCGGTCATGCACGGGATGGAGGTCCTGACCGAATCTCCGGTGGTTAAGTCCGCAAGGTCGGCCATGATCGATCTCCTCCTGGCGAATCACCCGCTCGACTGCCCGGTATGCGATAAAGGAGGGGAGTGCGAGCTGCAGGATATTACCTTTAAATTCGGTCCGAGAAAGAGCCCCTTTGGCGAAGAGAAGAGGCGGTTCCACGAGGAAGACTATATCCTGAGTCCTGTCATTATCCAGAATGCCAACCGGTGCATCCAGTGCAAGAGGTGTGTCCGCATCTGCGCCGAGACGGTAGGCGCGGAGGTGCTCGGGTCCATTGACCGCGGCGCCGGGACAGGGGAGACCAGCTTTGTTAAAGAATACTTAGACTGCGATCATTGCGGTAACTGCATCGAGGTCTGTCCGGTCGGTTCCCTGATGAGCCGGTCCTTCCGGTACAAGTCAAGACCGTGGGATCTGAAAGGCGTGGATACGGTGTGCACCTACTGCGGCACGGGTTGTCAGTTGACGGTGCAGGCCAGGAATGGCGAGGTCCTGAGAGTCATCTCAAAGCCGGACAAAGGGATCAACCATGAGACGTTGTGCGCCAGAGGGAGATATGGTTATTCCTTTATCAACAGCCATGAGCGGCTCGTGACCCCCATGATCCGGAAAGGGGGCACGCTTGAACCCGCCACATGGGACGAGGCCCTTAAGGCGATCAAAGAAGGGATCACCGGGGCCATAAGAAACGGAGGAAAGATCGGGGGAATCGCATCAAGCCGGCTTTCCAACGAAGAGCTCTATCTTTTCCAGAGGCTGATGAGGGTGGTGTTGAAGACGAACCACATAGACTCCGGCAGCCGGTGGAATACCGGTGCGGTGAAGACATTTACAGAGGTCATGGAGCTCAGCAGGGGCGGGGTATCGATATATGATGCCTTAAACACCGATACGTTGCTCGTTATCGGGTCAAGCATCTCGGATGAAAATCCTGTCACAGACTATATGATCAGGCGCCTGTCTCAAAACAAGAAGATGAACATCATCATCGCCTCTCCGAGGGGGATGAAGCTGGACAGCTCTGCAGCCCTGACCCTGCGGCACAGACCAGCCGCCGAAGGGGAGATCATCAGCGGGATCTCCAGAGTTCTTTATGACAAAAATGCAGATAAATTGAACGATCTATCCGGCAAGGAGCCTCTTAAGAGTATCTCAAAGGAAAATATCTCATCTCTGACCGGCACAGACTGGGGCAGGATAGAGTCTGCCGCAAATTTTATGTCGTCCTCCAATTCGGTGACCATTGCCGTAGGAAACGACGTATTAAGAGGACCCTCACGATTGGAATTCCTGAATGTCCTTGTCGGGGCGTTACGGCTCCTGGGCAAAGAGGTCAAACTCTTCCCGGTCTTTGACAGGGCAAACCAGCGGGGGGCCTGGGAGATGGGTGTCCATCCGGCTATGATGCCCGGCTACAGCGCTACAGCCGGGAATGGCTTGGGATGCGAGGGGATATTGGAGGCATCGTCGCGGGGAGAGATGGACGTCTTGTATGTCATCGGTGAAGATATTGTCTCTGATTTTCCGGATGGAAGGTTTGCCGAAGAGGCCCTCCACCGGGTTAAGTTCCTGATCGTCCAGGATATGTTCCTCACCGAGACGGCTAAGATGGCCGGCGTCGTCCTGCCCGGCGCAAGTTTTGTTGAGAAAGACGGGACCTTTACGAATCAGGAAGGAAGGGTTCAGAGGTTAAGAAGATTCCTGCCACCTCAGGGGGATGCAAAGGCGGATTGGGAGATTATTGCCGCTGTCGGTGCGGCCGTAGATCCCTCATTTAACTATGGGTCTGCAGCCGGGATCTTTGGGGAGATCAAAGAGGCGGCGCCGATGTATCGTGAGATCGCCTTTGAGAGCTTGGATGGCAGTGGAGCGCTGATTAAGGAAACAAACCGGAAAGGGACAGATTTGAAATCTGTCCCCTCAGTGGCCAGCCAGATGCCTGCCGCCTCTCCTGATCCCGATTATCCCTTCGTCCTGATAACAGGGAATCATCTCTATCACTCAGGGAGGCTTTCTCTCAGGACGGACATCTTAAGGGACATCCTGTCCGAGGCCATTGTCGAGATCAGCGAAGAGGATGCAAAGGATCTGAAGGTTGGAAAAGGGGATAAGGTAGTGGTAAAGGGGGAACGGTATGAGGCCACATTGACGGTGCACGTGAACAAGAGGTCTGCAAAAGGTGTTGTCTTTATACCGGAGAACTTTACAGATGTCCGTGTCAATATGTTTTTCACAAAAGGGGAGGGGCTCCCAAGGGTGAGGGTGCTCCCTCTTACGGGTAAATCTCACGGCGGGGGGATAAAATGATAGATCCGAAATCGCTTCGTGATATCCATTTCTTCTCAGATCTGAACGACGAAGAATTGAATGTCGTCTCCAAAGTGTTAAGAGAGAAGGATTTCAAGATAGGGACTACCGTATTCAAAGAGGGAGAAGACGGACAATCCCTCTATGTCATCAAAAGGGGAGAAGTCAAGGCGTGTAAGGAGACGCCGGAAGGGGATCTCCTGACACTGACCCTGCACAAAGACGGCGACATCTTCGGCGAGATGTCTTTCCTGGACAGCAGGCCCCGTTCCGCCACCATCGTGGCGATTGCAGATACAAAGGTGTACGTGCTGGAGAAGACGGATTTTGAGACCTTGGTCGACAACCATCCCCGCCTGATTTATAAGATGCTCAAGAGTGTCGTATTCAATATACACTCCATCGTGAGAGGGATGAACGCAAGATACTTAGAGATGATCAATTATATGTGGGGAAGGAGGAGGTAGGCTAAAAGACCGATGATCGAATTGCTCTTGATAGGCATTAAGGTGGTGGTCGTTACCCTGATTGTGTTTGCACTCCCGCTCCCATTGACCTACATCGAGCGGAAGGTGGCAGGGCATATCCAGGTCAGGCTCGGCCCTTACAGGGTCGGCCCGCATGGCATCCTGCAGCCCTTTGCAGACATGGTCAAGCTCATGTTCAAGGAGGACATCATCCCTGCAAAGGCAGACCCGTGGCTCTTCAGGATAGCGCCTGTCATAGCCATGGTTCCGGCCTTTGTCGTGTTTGCCACGATCCCATTCGGGGAAAAGGTGACCCTCCCCATCTTGAATTATGAGGTCAATCTGTACATCTCGAATATGGATACGGGGATACTCTACATCCTGGCCATCGCCGGACTGAGTGTCTACGGGATCATACTCGGCGGATGGGCCTCCAACAGCAAGTACCCCCTGCTCGGCGGCCTCCGTTCCTCAGCGCAGATGATCAGTTATGAGCTGGCCCTAAGTTTTGCTTGCATCGGGGTAGTGATGATTGTAAACTCTCTGAGCCTTGTAGATATCGTGAAGGCCCAGTCCGGGTGGCACTGGAATATCCTGTACCAGCCGGTTGGATTCGTCATCTTTTTTATCGCAGGGCTGGCAGAGATCAACCGCATCCCCTTTGACCTGCCGGAAGATGAAGGGACTCTGGGCGCCGGTTATCATGCGGAGTACAGCTCGATGAGATTCGCATTTTTTATGCTGACCGAGTATGTGGCAATGGTCTCGATGTCTATCCTGATCGTCCTCCTGTTCCTTGGCGGGTGGGACGGCCCGGCCTTTCTTCCGGGTATCGTATGGTTCCTGCTGAAGGTGGCGATGCTTATCTACATTATTATATGGACCCGGTTTACTTATCCGAGATACCGGTATGATCAGCTCATGAGCATCGGCTGGAAGATACTCCTGCCGTTGTCTCTGGCGAACATCCTGATTACAGGGTTGGTAATAATATGAACAGGAACCATTACAACTTTGATCTGAACGGCCTTCTGAAAAAGGTCTTTTTCGTAGACCTCATCCAGGGGTTGTTTATCACATTCCACTATACCTTTTCAAAGACCATTACCATGAAATACCCCGATGAGGAGACGTGGATCCCGTACAAAAGGTTCCGGGGGCTCCATACGCTGAACAAGAATAAAGAGGGTAAGGAATTATGTGTCGGATGCGAGCTGTGTCAGAAGTCATGCCCTACCCAGTGTATCACAGTAGTCCCCATGCAGGACACGACAGGGAAGGGGATCGCAGACCGGGTGGCCTACCGGTGGGAGATCAATCTCCTGCGCTGTATGTTCTGCGGGTTGTGTGAGGATGCCTGCCCGACGGAGGCATTGAAGCTGGGGAGGGAGTATGAACTGGCCGGCACCTCGATGCAGAGGCACCTCCTGACGAAGGAGGAACTCCTGGCTCCTCAGGCGGTCCCGGCTGAATTCGAGGGCGGCGTTATTGTAAAGGCAAGGCTGGGGACGGATGAGACAGGGATAAAGGTTGTCCCGGATATGAGCGTTCAGAAGAGGTGGTGGTAGTGGCGGAGCAGATATTTTTCTTTGTCTTTGCAATATTGGCCGTAGGATCAGCGATCGCGGTCGTCTCTCTCCGGAATCCGGTCCACAGCGTCATATCCCTGATGGTCTGTTTCTTACAGATGGCGGCATTATTTGTCATGCTGAGGTCCCCCTTTATTGCCGTGGTCCAGGTGTTTGTCTATGTGGGTGCGGTATTGGTCCTCTTTCTCTTTGTTATCATGATGCTGGATATAGCCAAGGCCGGCATGGAACGGTTTGTCTCCGGAGGGAAGTTATGGGTGATCGCCCTCTTAGGGGCGCTGCTCCTTGAGATGGTGCTGATGATCTCAAGGAGCAGACTGTCAGCCATCACAGCGCCCGCGGCGGGTCGCCTTACCGGGACCGTCAGGGAAGTAGGGGAGGCATTGTTTACAAAGTATATTCTTCCCTTCGAGGTGGTGTCGCTGATACTCTTAGTCGCCTTGCTGGGCGCTATTGTATTGGGTAGAAAGGAGCTGAGATAGAGGCATGGTCCCCTTATCCTGGTACATTATCCTGAGCGCTCTCCTCTTTATCATCGGGACCGCAGGTGTCCTTTTGAGAAGGAATATCCTGATCATCCTGATGTCTTTGGAACTGATCCTCAACTCTGTCAATATCAATCTTGTGGCCTTCTCCTATTTTCTCCAGGACCTGAGGGGGCAGATATTCTCGATATTCGTAATCACGATTGCGGCCGCCGAGGTGGCCATTGCCCTGGGCATTCTGATTGCCCTGGTGAGAAACAAGGCCGCCCTTAACGTGGATGAAATCCAGACGATGAAAGGGTAGAATGTTGGAGACGATTGAGTCCATAAGACCGCTGCTTACGCTGTTTGTTCCCCTGACGGCCGCTTTCCTGATATTGTTTTTTCAGAAGACCCCTAACCGGAGAGATGCGACATCCTTTGTGGCGGCGATCCTGACGTTTTTGCTCGTCATCTCGATGGCGCCGGTCATCCTCTCCGGCAAGACCATCGAATACACCCTCTTTAACACACTCCCCGGTGTCCCCTTTAAATTCAGGGTGGATGCCCTGGGGATGGTCTTTGCCACGATAGCGTCCTTTCTCTGGATATTTGCCTCTGTCTATTCTATAGGCTATATGCGGAGTGCGAAAGAACACGCCCAGACGAGGTTCTTCGCCAGTTTCAGCGTCAGCATCTTTGCCGCGGTGGGCGGGGCATTCGCCGCCAACCTGTTTACGCTGATCGTCTTCTATGAGGTCCTGAGTCTGGTGACCTATCCCCTCGTCTATCACAAGGAGACAGAGGAGTCCTGGCAGGGAAGCAAGAAATATGTCGTCTATTTGGTAGGGACCTCCAAGACCTTTTTGCTGGCCGCGATTGCACTGACCTACTATATCGTGGGGAACCTTGATTTTTCAGATCAGGGGCTGCTGGCGAATACCTCTGCCTCGCCCCTGCTCTTAACTGTTGTCTATATCTGTTTCATGATCGGCCTTTCAAAGGCCGCGATTATGCCGTTCCATGCGTGGCTTCCTGCGGCCATGGTGGCCCCCACGCCCGTCAGTGCGCTCCTGCATGCGGTGGCTGTGGTGAAGATGGGTGTCTTTTCGGTGCTGCGGGTCATCTTCCATGTCTTCGGCACGAAACTCATGAGTGAGCTGCACCTCGGCATTGCCACGGCCTACGTGGTCTCCTTTACGATCATCATGGCATCGGTCTATGCTCTGACTCAGGATAATCTGAAGAGGCGGCTGGCCTATTCCACTGTCAGCCAGCTCTCCTATGTCATCCTCGGCGCTGTGCTCCTCACCCCGAGCGGCATGATTGGCGGGATTGTGCATATCGCCAACCACGCCTTCTCCAAAATCACATTGTTCTTCTGCGCCGGCTCTATCTACTGTGCCGCGCACAAGACCGAGGTCAGCCAGCTCTCCGGCATCGGCCGTAAGCTCCCCTGGACCATGACCGCCTTCTTCCTCGCATCCCTCAGCATGATCGGGGTGCCGCCTTCAGCCGGCTTTATCAG
>JACROQ010000010.1 GCA_016214375.1 Nitrospirota bacterium
CCGTTCAGGACAGCGTCTGAGGAGCCGAAGGCGACGAAGAATCTGACACGAAGTGTCATCCTGAGGGCGAACGCCCGAAGGCTCTGAAAAACATCAGATCCTTCCCCTTCACTTCGTTCAGGGTCAGGATGACAGGCAGAAAGACTTTTTCAACAGCCTGCTAATGGACTAAATGTCTTTTCAGGTTAAGCTGTGTATGTTCTATAGCCGTTGACATGTATCTTGAAAACAGGGAGAGCATCCTCATATCCCGTTCTGTAAATGTCCTCTCTGTCCCTTTCAGGTAGCTCAGATTAAGAATCCCTATGACCTTTCCTTTTAACTTGATGGGAAGAGAGATTGCTGAATTTATCTCGGCAGTTTTTTTAATGAAATTTTTAAATCTATCGTCTTCTACCCTCCCAGAGAGTATCAGAGGGGTCTTATTTTCAAAGACCCAGCCTGCCACCCCTTCGCCGATCTTATGGGTTTTTGGCTCCACCAGTTCTTTTTCAAGACCTATCGAACTCGCTATAATAAAGATGCCGGCCTTTTCATTGGGGAGCATGATAGAGGCCCTGTTTGCCTTTAGCATGTTTAAGGCGAGGGACAGGATCTTATCAAGCTTTCTTTGCAGGGTGAACTGTGATACGCTGATGCGGCCGATCCTGTACAGGATGACCACCTCGTTCAACCGTTCTTTAAGAGAGGCTGACCTGATCCGCTCCTCGATATTTTTAAACTGCTCCTCCGTAAGGGTTGTATTCAACCTTTTTAATTCTTTCTGTTTACTAATGATGTAGACAGAAAACAGGACTGCAAGGAGGCCTAAGAAAAAGAGTGTCAGGAATTTCTGTTCGAGGACCGACAGGACGATGACAGCGCCGGTTAAAAATACGAGTATGACAATCTCAAGGCTCAGGAGTTCCCATCGCTTTTTCTCTATATCCTGGAGTTCCTTGATATAGGGTTTATCCATAGCCCTTACAAAATACCATACCAATGAATGCTTGACAAGGGAAAATAATTTACTTAGTATCTCTAAGTTTGTAATCAGAGGAGAACCATGAAGATCATAAAAAAGAGAGTCCCCAAAAAGAAGGATATCGCAGAAACAGAGGAAATCCAGAGCGCCATGTTTGGGCTGGTTTCAAGGGCAGGCCGGACTTTTCAAAAGTACCGTCTGGTCTCTCTGATCTCTTTAATCCTGTTGCTTGCCCTGACTATCGGAGCGGCCGCTTATTATTACCTGTGTCAGAAATGGGATAAGGAGGCCGCCGCGCTCCAAACCACTGCCCATAATTATTACCTGGAAGGAAACTATAAAGAGGCGCTCTCCAAATATCAGGAGATTGTAAAGGACTATTCTGCCGCCAAGGGTGCAGCCACGGCCATGTATTATATCGGCAATAGTCATCTGGCCCTGGGAGAGCCGGATCAGGCCATCATGGCCTATCAGGAGATTATAGGAAAACATAGCGACCAGGAGACGATCCTCCCCCTGGTCTATCTTAACCTGGGGAGCGCCTATCTGGGGAAGAAAGACTATAGCAATGCCATAACCGCCTTTAACCAGGCATCAACGCTGAAGGACTCACCGGTAGCGGACCGTGGAGTTTATGAGATCGCCAGGGTCCATGAAATCTCCGGAGATAAGGCTGCGGCGATCGAGAGATATCAATATCTGATAAAGACCTTCCCGAACTCCCCATGGAAACAGGACGCCTCAGCCAGGTTAAATAAGATCCAGGGAGGCGCTGAAGGCAGTGCGACGGGACAACTGCAGGATAAGACAGATACCAAGGGCCCGGAGGTCAAGGGGCCGGAGACCAGGGGCACAGATACCAAAGGCACGAAGTAACGCCGGATGAGTATTGCTGATATTCACCCGAGAATCCCCGTTACCTGTCATTCTGAGTGAAGCGAAGAATCTGATTCACCAGGTGCATCAGACCCTTCGCCTTCGGCTCAGGGTGACATTTTCATGTTTCTTTGCGAGCCTGGGGCTTATGGAAGTTCACCAGGAATTACCGGGAGGCTAGGGAATGGCAAGAGTGCTTGTGACAGGAGGGGCCGGATTCATAGGGTCTTATCTGTGTGAACGCTTTCTCCAGGAGGGTTACGAGGTCATCTGCATGGATAACCTGATAACCGGAAGCGTCGACAATATAGGGCATATCAAAGACAGCAGATTTTCCTTTATCCACTATGATGTTACCAACTATGTGTACGTGCAGGGGAAGCTTGATTATATCCTCCACTTTGCAAGTCCTGCCAGCCCCCTCGATTACCTGGAATATCCGATACAGACCCTGAAAGTGGGATCCTTAGGGACTCACAAGGCCCTGGGTCTTGCCAAAGAAAAGGGGGCGAGTCTCCTGATTGCATCCACCTCAGAGGTCTATGGAGACCCTCTCATCCATCCGCAAAATGAGGACTACTGGGGAAATGTGAATCCGATCGGCCCGCGCGGGGTCTATGATGAGGCAAAGCGTTTTGCAGAGGCGCTTACGATGGCGTATCAGAGATACCATAAGGTGGATACCCGGATCGTCCGGATCTTTAATACCTACGGTCCCAGGATGAGGATTAAAGACGGCAGGGCCATCCCCAACTTCATTGCCCAGGCCCTGAAGGATGAGGATGTCACGGTATATGGAGACGGGGCCCAGACCCGCAGTTTCTGTTATATCACAGACCTGGTCGAGGGGATATACCGACTGTTGATGTCTGACTATAATCTTCCTGTGAATATCGGGAATCCGCATGAGATGACGGTTGCAAGGATGGCTAAAGAGATCATCTCCCTTACGGGGAGTAAAAGCAGGATCGTGCAGATGCCCCTTCCGGAGGATGACCCGAAGGTCAGACAGCCGGATATTACAAGGGCAAAGACGATCCTTGGATGGGAGCCCCGCGTTGAATTGAGGGAGGGATTGCGGCATACGATAGGATACTTTAGAAAGAAGATGGAAATCCCGGAATCAAAGAGTCTACGATAAACATAAAGATCATAGCGCTCACTACGGCGCTGCTGGTTTGCAGCCCGCTCCTCCCCTTTGCGAATGCCTTCTCCAATGGAGAACGCCTGGTCTTTGACCTCTCTTGGTATGGAGTCAGCAGCGGTACGGCCGTCATGGAGGTCAGAAAAGAGATCGACAAAGACCGTTCCGTGTACAAGGTCACCTCTGTCACGAAATCCAACCGGGTGATTTCTCTCTTCTATCCTGTAAACGATGTGGTGGAGACCTATATGGATACAACGGTCCTCTATCCCTATCGTTACAGGTCGAGACAACAGGAGGGCGCCTATTCCAGTGACAAGGAGATCCTCTTTGACCGATACCTCTGAAGTCCCGCCGATGGTACAGGACCCCCTGTCGGTCGTCTATTTTTTCCGCACCCTCCCTTTGGAGATCGGCAAAGATATCTCTATGGATGTGTATGATGGCAATAAAAACTGGACCCTCGTCATCCAGGTGTTAAAGAAAGAGAAGGTATGGACCCCAGCCGGCACCTTTAATACGATCAAGATAAAGGCCCTGATAAAATACGAAGGACTTTTTGTCAATAAGGGGGATGTGCTGGTATGGTTTACAGATGATGCGTCCCGGATACCGGTCATGATGGAGAGCAAGATCAAGATAGGGCATGTTACCGCCATGTTGATTGAGAAGCAGGATCAGATCAATTCCCAAAGGTAATGAGGCAGAACCTGCAGGACCCGTAAGCAAATATTGCCGCTTGCGCATGTCAGCAAGTTGACGCAGGCATTGATGGATTGACGCATTCCCTGCCGATTGTCTACAAAAGATTATTTCTAACATTTCTAAGTTAGGTAATAAAAACAAATAGATAGCTTATTTCTGCCCCCCTCCTCACAGGGCATATTATATGTTGGTATGGTTCATGCTTTAACACGAAAGTGCCATGCAAAAGAGGCTCCCAAAAAGGTTCATAGAGAAAGGGGATTCAGCAACCGTACATCACCTCTTCGAAGACCTTCGAAAGGCGAACAAGACGTTGACGTTACAGAAGAGACGACTCCTGGAGGAAAAGAATGCCCTTAAAAGATGGAGCGAGGACCTGCATCTATTGAATGAACTGAGCAAATCGGTCGTGGCTACCTTAGATGCCGAGAGCATCGTCCTAACCGCGTATAAGAAGATGCAGAAGATCGTCCCGCATGACATATTGTCAGTGGTCCTTTTCAAACCAAAGAAGCTCTGGGTGCTTTCCAATGTCACGCTGGATATCGAAGAGGTAGACGGGATTAAGGCATTGGTGATGTCTGCCGTCAGGGAGATTGCCGATATCCCGGAGGACACTGCCTATAAGACCGCAGTGAAATGTCTGAAGAGGAATAAATCTGAGACCGCGGTAGACAAACTCTGTGAGAATCCCCTAAAATGCAAGGGCTCAAACGGACTTTTTTTCCCCATGGAGATAGGGGGGAGCAGAATAGGGGCCCTGCAACTGATACGCGATTCAGAGGAGCTATTTTCAGAACATCAGTACAATATCATATCGATGATCGTGAGCACCCTGACCCTGGCCCTCAGGAATTCAGAGGTCCACCGTGAGGTGCAGGAGATGGCCACGACAGACAGCCTTACAGGTCTCTTCAATAAACGGTACTTCTGTGAAATGCTCACCAAGGAATTCAAGGTCTCCATGAGGTATCAAACCCCCGTATCCCTGATGATGATCGACCTGGACAACTTCAAGGAGATCAATGACCGCTTTGGCCATCAGGCCGGTGACGTGGTGCTGAAGGAGGTCTCCTCATTACTGACCCGGAGTCTAAGGGATATTGATATCCCTGTGCGATATGGCGGCGATGAGGTGGCCATCATACTTCCTGAGACTGTCATGGAGCAGGCATTCTTTGCGGCAAAGAGGATCAAGAAGTTACTGGAGGAACGTCCGGTAAAATTCGGAAAGGATTCGATTCAGGTGACCGCAAGCTTTGGGATATCCAGTTCTCCGAATTCCGGGATCAAGACCGTCGAGGATATGATTACTACAGCAGACAAGGCCCTCTACGAAGCCAAGAGATATGGCAGAAACAGGATAGGGGCCAATGACCAGATTTTCACGCATGACAATGCTTACCTTAGCCCCCTTGCTTTTTAACGTGTAAATGTTTTCCTATGAATTCACCTATGTATCCACCTATAAATCCAGACGGCGAGCAGCGGGCAAATGTAAGGGCTAAAGACAGGCTCCAAGTCGCATACCGGATTATTGAATCTGAAGATATCAGCCCCACCGAAAATGCAGAAAGGTATTTTCCCCTGATATGGACGAAATATCCCACATCCATCATATTAGAAGAGACCGAAGATACAGGCCCCAAAATACTTCCCCACATTATCGACCTGAACAGAAAGATTGATCTCTTAGTAGAGCTCCTGATTCACAGAGATAGCCTCCCATCATTAGAGATCGTCCAATATCAGGATGTCTGCATCAGTGCGTCCGGGATAAAGCTCAATATAGGCGAGCCTTCAAACCCGGGACAGAAGATTGCGTTGTGCATCATTCTCCCTTTTGCCCCGCCTGCAAAGTTATTTGTGCTGGGCGAGGTTACAAGGAGTATCCTGCTATCCCCCGTCTTAAACGAAGAGGGGACACTCTATGAGACCGGCATAAGATTTCTGAACATCCATGAAGAAGACTGTGAAAAGATCATTAGGTATATCTTTAAAAGGCAGCGCGATCTGTTGAAGGAAATAAGGCGGTTGACGAACGAGGAGCATTCCGACTACAATAGCGGCCAATAAGACGGCTTCGTAAAAAGCGAGGTACCCATTGCTACGAAGTAAATGCAATGGGTCGTGCGGCGTTGCGCTGCATCCTTCGTCATTGCGGCGTACCTAAAAAGTACGCCTCATTCCTCAGGATTTGCGCGCCTTCGGGTACCCACTTGTGGGGGATGGAGCTTTTTACGAAGCCATCCGCTGTCGAGACTCTTTACGAGGCTGTCAAGAATGATAACGCAACTTGTCCTTGTCCTCATCTTCTTCTTGCCGGTTGGGATATCCGCCGCCGCCGATCATGACGAAAGATTAAAAGAGGATAACAGGCTGATGGAACTGGAATTGGGCCTGGCCTCACAGCCGCAAATATATCTCATATTTAACCTCCCGGAGAAGCAGGTCGCGTTCAAATCGAGGGGAATAGTTCTAACGGGATTAAAAATCCGGAAGGTGGAGGTCTGGGGGGGACCGGATGCCATCGGCGAGTACAGACTTCTCAGGAAGAGCGCCTTAAAGAAGCCAGGAAGGAAGGAGGTAAGACCGGGGGTGAAGGAGGGGGAATTTGAATTAGAGGCCCTGGAGCTTAAAGATATGCCTTCGAGATACCGCTTAGATTTCGAAAAGGGTATTATGATCTCGGTACTGCCGGAGCCGGACGGATTTATCTCTGAACTTTACCACACAGGTTTTACAATCCTATGGTATCTTTCCCGTCCCTTTTTCACCATCTGGAATTACCTGTTAAATAAGCCTTACGCTGCCATGCTCTTAACGATGCCCGGGGAGGATGCCCGGGCGCTTTACTGGTCATTCTATGAGGGGCTTGAGGCGATCATCCGTTTTCCTTATAGAGATCCTGTTTCCGATGCGGCGTAAACATGGTGTCAGATATAACTTGACAAATGTAAATATTCAGTGTAAAAGCTAACGGGTGATCAACCTGGGCAACAAGATCAAGAAACTCCGGGAGGAGGCAAGGTTTTCGCTCCGGGATCTCGGAGAGAAGACGAAGCTTTCCGCCAGCTTTCTGTCGCAACTGGAGCTGGGGCAGGGCTCTCCCTCCCTCGCCTCTCTGGAGAATATCGCCAGCGCCCTGAATGTCCACATCACCTATTTTTTCGATGATCCGGCAAGGGAAGACAGTGTTGTCATCAGGAAGTCCGAAAGGAAGAAGATATACAGCCAGGGGTCCAAGGCCATTATCCAGCCCCTGGCCTACAAATTGAGCAAGAAAAAGATAGAGCCCTTCATGCTTACTCTGGAAGTGGGCGGTGAAAGCGGCGAGCATCCGTATTCATCGCATCACGGCGAGGAGTTCGGGATCATCATCAACGGGAAGGTCAGTTTTATCCTCGACGGAAAGGAATATACCTTGGGAAATGGCGACAGCGTCTATTTTAACTCGACGAAGCCGCATAAATGGGAGAATGTGGGAAAGAAAGAGGCCGTCATCTTATTGGTGATTCCAGGGGCGTGAGATGATTTCACCATTCATACTGACGGCAACATCGCTGTTTGTTATCCTGTTGGCCCTGATTTTGGTTCCTCTGCTTTCACGCAACCAGAGGCTCCTGATAGCCTCTGTGTTTTCTTTGACCGCCGTTGCCTCCCTTCTGGCGCTTACTGCGGGTATCTGGACAGTGAGGGATGGGATCACGGAATCGTACATCATCCTTCTGGGTCTCCCTGATCTCCCGTTTCACATGCGGCTTGATCCCCTCTCAGGCTTCTTCCTCACCGTTATCGGGGCCCTCGGATTCATGGTCTCTGTCTATTCGATAGGTTATGTAAAGGGTTTCATCGGACATAGACCCGTCACGAGCCTTGCCGTCTTCTACTCCCTTTTCCTTGCCGGGATGTTTATGGTGGTCTTAGCTGATGATGCCTTCTTCTTCCTGATCTCCTGGGAGGTGATGGCTGCCGCCTCCTACTTCCTGGTTATGTTTGAGGATGAGAAGACAGAGAACCGGAGGGCCGCCTTTTTATACTTGGTCGTCGCCCATATCGGGGCCATTGCCATCCTCCTCTCCTTCGGACTCATGGCCGGTTCTGCAACGGGATTTGAGGGTTTTAACGGGTACACCTTCGATGCCATGCGCCATGCCACATTCCCTCCCCATTGGGCGGCGGTGGCATTTTTTCTGGCCTTCTTCGGTTTTGCGGCCAAGGCCGGCGTGATCCCTTTGCACGTCTGGCTGCCGGAGGCCCACCCTGTGGCCCCCTCCAATGTGTCTGCCCTGATGAGCGGGATCATGCTGAAGACCGCCATCTACGGGATCGTCCGGGTGACCTTTGACCTGATCCGGGATTTTCCCTGGTGGTGGGGGGCGGTGGTATTGATATTCGGTCTGGCCTCAGCCCTCCTGGGGATCCTTTATGCCCTGCAGCAGCAGGACCTCAAGAAGCTCCTGGCCTACTCCTCCGTGGAAAACATCGGGATCATCCTGATCGGCATTGGTCTTTCGATGACCTTCGCCTCGTTCCACAACCCTGTCCTTTCAGCCCTGGCTCTGACCGCAGGGCTTTATCATACACTCAACCATGCCATGTTTAAGGGGCTCCTGTTCATGGGGGCGGGGGCAGTCCTTCATGCAACCCATGAGCGCAATATGGAGGAGACAGGAGGGCTCATCCACAGGATGCCCTGGACATCGGCCCTCTTTCTGATAGGGTGCCTCTCCATATCGGCCCTGCCGCCATTCAACGGCTTCGTCTCCGAATGGCTGACGTTCCAGGCCTTTCTCCTCTCATCCGCGCTTCCGAGCCCCCTTCTGAACCTCCTCATCCCTCTGGGGGCGGCCCTTCTGGCCCTTGCCGCAGCCCTTGCCGCCATGTGTTTTGTCAAGGCGTTTGGCGTTACATTCTTAGGACACTGGAGGGGGCACCATCGCCCCCATATCC
>JACROQ010000114.1 GCA_016214375.1 Nitrospirota bacterium
CCAGTACCTTTGTGGTTATGGCGGTGTGTTTCCTTATCTTGGACTCATATCCGGTAAGGGGATGCCCTGTAACATAGAAACCGATAGTCTCCTTCTCATTTTTCAGCAGGATATGCTCGTCCCACTCGGGTATATCCTGAAGGATCCCTAAGGCAGTGTCTTCTCCTGCAGCCCCAAGGGCCTCGAAGATGGTGACCTGTCTCTTCGTCTTCTGATAAAAAGCCCCCATCGACATGGCCTTATCCAGGACCTCCATAAGCTGGGAGCGGCGCACACCCGTTGTATCAAAGGCCCCGCTCTTGATCAGAGACTCCAGGGTCCGCTTATTCACCCTTCTCAGATCGACGCGGTTACAAAAATCAAACAGGGATGTGAATCTCCCTCCCTCTTCCCGGATCGCGAGCATAGACTCTATGGCAGATTCGCCGGCATTCTTGATCGCGACCAGTCCAAACCGTATGGACTGGTCGGAGACGGTAAAATCCTTGTCGCTCTCGTTGATATCCGGGGGGAGGACATCGATGCCCATCTCCCGGCACTCCCGTATGGAGGCCGTGATCTTATCCATCTTCCCCATCTCACAGGTAAGCATGGCGGCCATGTATTCGACAGGGTAGTGGGCCTTCAGATAGGCAGTCTGATAACTGATCAGGGCATAGGCCGCGCTATGGGACTTATTGAATCCATATCCTGCAAAATATTCGATAAGGTCAAAGAGCTTTTCTGCTTTTTTTTCATTAATTTTACGCTGTTTCGCCTCTTCTATAAACTTTTCCTTTAACTTTGCCATGGTCTCCGGATCCTTTTTGCCCATGGCCCGGCGGAGTATGTCGGCCTCTCCCATGCTGAATCCGGCAAGGACATTGGCGATCTTCATCACCTGTTCCTGATAGACGATGACCCCGTGGGTTTCCTTCAAGATGTCCTTTAACTCAGGGATCTCATATTTGACCGGGATCAACCCCCTGCGGCGTTTGATATAGTCATCCACCATCCCGCTCCCTATGGGGCCCGGTCTGTAGAGGGCGAGGATGGCGATAAGGTCCTCAAACTGGTCAGGTTTTATCTTTACAAGGATCTCCCGCATCCCCATACTTTCCAGCTGGAAGATCCCGGCAGTATTCCCTGACGAGAGGAGTCCGTAGGTAATCGGGTCATCGAGAGGGATAGAGGCGATATCAAATTTTGCGGAACCGTCCGGGCGGGCCGAGCTGTTTATCAGGCGTGCCGTGTGATCGATCACGGTGAGTGTCTTCAGACCGAGGAAGTCAAACTTGACAAGACCGATCTTCTCAATATTCTCCATCGAAAACTGCGTGACTACCTCGCCGTTACTGCCCAGGCAGAGGGGGACGTGTTCCGTGAGGGGGTCTTTGGATATTACAATACCTGCTGCATGGGTAGAGGCATGCCTTGTGAGCCCCTCCAGAGAACGGGCATATCCCATCAGCTCCTTGATCCTGACATCCGCCTTGACCAACTCCTTTAACTTAGGCTCAGAACTCATGGCATCTTCTAAGGTTACGTTGGGACCCTCCGGCACCAGCTTGGCCACCCGGTCCACCTCTGAATAGGGAATTTCGAGGCTGCGCCCCACATCCCTGATGACCCCGCGGGCGGCCATGGTGCCAAAGGTGATAATCTGGGCGACATGATCACTCCCGTACTTTTCGGTGACATACCGGATCACGCGGTCCCTCTTGTCCATGCAGAAGTCTATATCGATATCCGGCATGCTGATCCTGTCGGGGTTCAGAAAACGCTCAAAGAGGAGGCCATATTTCAGCGGGTTCAGATCGGTGATCTTCAGACAGTAGGCGACAAGGCTCCCTGCCGCAGAGCCCCTCCCCGGTCCTACCGGTATGGCGCCAGCCTTTGCATAGTTGATGAAATCCCACACAATCAGGAAGTACCCGGCGTAGCCCATGGAGTTGATCACCCGTAACTCCTCTTTAAGGCGGGTCTTGTAATCCGCTTCCGGGAATCTGGAGCCTGAGCTCTGGAACGAGGGGTCCTCTTTTAACCTCTCCTCTAAGCCCCTGAAGGCAAGTTCTTCAAGGAAGTCTTCTTTTGTGCGGTCTCCCGGCACATGATATTCCGGGAGATAGAACTTCCCCAGTTCAAGCTTTACATTACATCTCTTGGCAATCTCCCTTGTATTGATGATCGCCTCCGGCAGGTCGGCGAATGCCTTGTGCATCTCTTCAGGGGATTTCAGGTAGAACTCATCGGTAGAGAACTTCAACCTCTCTGCATCAGAGATATGAGCGCCTGTCTGGATGCACAAGAGGA
>JACROQ010000115.1 GCA_016214375.1 Nitrospirota bacterium
CAAGAGGGAACCCTGTGAGAATCAGGGGTGGTCCCGCCGCTGTATCTGGGGACGAAAGCCGCAAATAAAACCACTGGGAAAACCCGGGAAGGTGCGGTGAGTAGGGAGATCCAGGAACCAGAAGACCTGCCTGATAGACATATAGTTATCGTTCTTCCGGAATAGAGGAAACGGTATACCGCCTTTGGATTGATGAAAAAGGGTAAAATCCTCAGGGCCCGTTTAGCGGCTTTGGGGATTTTTTGTTTTTGGGTTATGAAATAGGCAACGGAGATTTTCAGGTGCAAGATATTCACGGCGGAAATATCCGGGCTATGGCCCGGAAGTATGGATTCAGGCCGGAGGAGATGATTGACTTCAGTGCAAGCATTAATCCCCTGGGTCTCCATAAAAATATAAAGGATGCAATCGTAAGGAACCTTGATTTCATTATCCACTATCCTGATCCGGATTATCAGGAATTGAACGATGTATTAGCCGGGTCTCTCAGGATAGATGCTGAAAATATCCTTGTGGGAAACGGCTCCATTGAATTTATATACCTTATCCCGAGGACATTGAAGCCCGGAAAGGTTCTGATACCAGCCCCGGCATTCAGTGAATATGAGAAGGGGGTTGTATTGGGCGGCGCTGCCACGGAATTTATTTATGGAAAAGAGGATGACCTTTTTTCCATATCAGCCCGGCAGATTATCCGGCATGTCAAAGACGTTGACATGGTCTTTTTAGCCAATCCTAACAATCCGACCGGTCTCGTCCTTGACAAGGATAGCCTTATGGAGATTATAGAGTCTTGCGACAGGCAGGGGGTGTGGGTTGTTATTGATGAGGCATTTATTGAGTTTTTAAATGACTGCGATGAATTGACCCTGATTCACGAAGCGGTGAGAAGGAGAAGGGTGATTGTTTTGAGGTCCTTTACAAAATCATTTTCCATTCCGGGATTGAGGCTGGGTTATCTCATAGGGCATAAGGAGACGGTAAGGATATTGAAAGATGCCCGGGAACCATGGGGGATAAATTCTCTTGCATGTGCCGCAGGCTGTGAAGCCGTGAGGGGTTTCATGTATATGAAGAGTGTAAGAGAGATAATTGAAGTTGAGAGGAATTTCTTATTTTCAGAACTTGGAAAGATGATCTGTATAAAATTATTTCCCTCACAGGCAAACTTCATACTTGGCGCCCTGTGTAATATAAAAATGGATGCTGCGACGCTTTCAGAGAAATTGGCCATGAAGGGGATATTGATAAGAGACTTAACTAATGTAAGAGGGCTTGACAGCCGGTTCTTCAGATTTGCTGTAAAGAGACGTAATGAGAATGAAAGGCTTATAGCCGCCCTTGGAGATATTCTTTTAAGTGAATATGACTGATAGAGTCCCTGTCATTCTAACTGCCTTTATGTTAGACATAATTTTAGGTGACCCGCACTGGCTGCCTCATCCGGTACGGTGGATTGGAAGGGCTGTTCATTTCATCGAGACAGGCTTGAGAAAAACGGGGCTGCCTTTAAGATTAAGCGCTGTCTTACTGACATTCATTGTAGTATCCACTACCTTAGCCCTCTCTCTTTCAGCAATCCTTCTTGCTTACAGGTTCAGTGATCCTGCAGGATTTATAATATCCGTCATCATTATGTATACAACATTGTCAACAAGATCCCTCTATGATGAGGGCATGAAGGTATATAAGGACCTGCGGAATAATAACCTGATAGCAGCGCGGAATAATCTATCCATGATTGTCGGAAGGGATACGGATCATCTCGATTCGGGAGAGGTGATAAGAGGGGCAGTTGAAACAATTGCCGAGAACTCTGTTGATGGTGTTATCTCTCCACTTTTTTATGCCATGATCGGCGGCCCGGCTCTGGCCATTGCCTATAAGTCTATTAACACCCTTGACTCCATGGTCGGTTACAAAAACGAGAAATATATTGATCTTGGCTGGGCTTCGGCAAGACTGGATGACCTGGCAAACTACATACCTGCGCGTATATCAGGTTTCTTAATTCCAGCAGCCGCCCTGCTATGCGGTAAGGGCTTGAGGAATTCCCTTAGAACTGTACTTCATGATCGCAAGAACCACCCAAGTCCCAATAGCGGAATACCAGAGGCCGCTGTTGCCGGAGCGTTGGGGGTACAACTGGGTGGCGTTAACTATTATCAGGGCGTTCCGTCTTCACGGCCATTCATCGGGGAATTAAGGCATAACTTCTCTGAGGGACACATTACAGGCGCAAACAGGATTATGATAGTTTCATCCATATTAATGCTTTTAACAGGGTCAATCATCCTGCTGGTGCTGTCTGCCATGACATGAAAAGGGGATAGAGAGTGATAGCACCGTTATTCATTGCCTTGGGATTCCTGACAATTCTTCCCATTCCAGTAAAGGGAGAATTAAGGCCGGCAGATATGGGAAAGGCAATGGCCTTCTTCCCGGTTGCCGGAGCAGTTATCGGGGGGGTACTGATATCTGCAGATATCGTGCTGTCGTCCATACTGCCCGGGGCTGTTGTGGATTTCATACTAATTGCGGTTCTTGCACTGATTACCGGCGGGATACACTTAGACGGACTTGCAGATACATTTGATGGGCTGTATGGCGGAAAGACGAGGGAAGATGCCCTCTCAATCACGAAGGCTAGCAGGGTGGGGGCTATCGGTGCAGTAAGTCTTATTATTATTATCGGGCTCAAATACACAGCGCTGATATCATATTCGCAGGCGCTTCCTCAGGGTTCAAAGTATGCCGCCCTCTTTTTAATGCCGCTTCTGTCGAGGTGGTCTATGGTGCTGACGGCCTTTTTATCTGTCTATGCACGAATGAGTGGAGGAGGTACAGGAAAAGATTTTGTTGAGACTGTTTCACCGTTGAGCCTGCTGACGGCCACCCTATTTGCATCTGTAGCTGCAGGGGTAATGATGGGATGGAGAGGCGGTCTTGTCATGTTATTCGTAGGAGGGATTACCCTCATCGGGGTTATTTACTTTAAGAAAAGGCTGGGTGGTGTTACCGGTGACGTTTTAGGGGCAGTCAATGAGGTGAATGAGGTGATGGTGATTCTGGTCATCCTGATCATCTCACAATTCAAATGAAAGATTACACGCGAGTATATTTAATCCGTCATGGTCACCTTGTAAATTCACATACAGGTGTTTATAACGGTCACACAGATATTGAATTATCCCCTGAAGGGATAGCACAGACCATTGCTGTTGCAGAAAAGTTCAGGGATAAATCCATAAGTGCAATCTACTCAAGTGATCTGAGACGCTGCCGTGACGGGGCGGAAATTATTGCGGCACCTCACGGATTAAAGGTAATGCCGGGAAAGGCATTAAGAGAGATGAACTTTGGATGCTGGGAAGGATTGACACCTGAAGAGGTCCAGTCAAAATATACGGATGTATGGCATAAATGGATTGCAGACCCTGTAGGTACAAGCCCTCCCGGCGGAGAGACTCTTCGTGATATACAAGGGAGAGTGATTAAAGAGTTAGAGACTATCATAACGAGGCATATGGGTGAGGAAATAATTCTATTCACCCATGCAGGTGTGAGCAGAATCATAATCTGTCATGCCATAAACCTTGCTATAGAAAATTGTTTCAGGATACAGCAGGATTTCTGCAGTATAAGCATCGTCGATTTCTTTGAAGCGACGGCAGTCGTCAGACTGATGAATGGGTCAGCGGGGATGTGAAGAAGGACTCATTAACTCACAATCTCTTCCAGGTAGATCTCCCCTGTGTCTAAGTCATAGGCGAAGAGCTCTGCATATCTTCCCCAGTCGATTGCCGTCTCAAGCTGGTTCCATCCCTCCTCTTCTGTAAAATAGTTCTGGAGGATCTCGATAAAGAAGTCTTCTGACATCCGGTGTTTGGTGGATGTCGAGAGGACCTGGACGATCTGTTTGATCAACTGGATATTGGAGAGGGCCGTCTCCCGGAATATCTCCTTCTTTTTAAGGGGATCTGCCTCGGCAAAGACCTTTCCCTGTTCTGTCAGCAGGATGTCTCCCTGCTTTATCTCTGCAAACCCCAGAAATACGGCGGCCTCTGTCAGCGGGAATATGTCATCCACCTCCATGCTGAGGTCTGATGCGAGGACCGGGATATCCACCTTCCCCCCCATATCATGGACGAGCTCCAATAGTCCGCTGATGGCGCCGATCTTGGCATGGGGGAGGAACTGAAACCTCTCTTTTCTCAGGAGGAATGGGACCTCTTTGGCAGGCCGGGTAAGGATGGCATAGATCTCATCTATGAGATATTTAAACTCCTTGGAGTCCTTATCCCTCAGATGAGGGAGGATGATCTGGACATCCGCCCTGATCCTCCCGGGATTGTGTCTCATCACAACCGCCCTGTCAGAGAGAAAAACCGCCTCTTCAATGTTGTGGGTGATCAGGATGATGGACTTGATGGGCATCTTCTTTCCCAGCCACAGGTCCATCACCTCGTTTCTAAGATTGTCCGCCGTAAGGACATCGAGCGCCGAGAACGGCTCATCCATAAAGAGGATTTCAGGCTCCACGGCCAACGCCCTGGCGAGCCCCACCCTCTGTTTCATCCCCCCTGAGAGCTCCCGAGGATATGCCTCTTCAAACCCATCCAGACCGACCAGGTCAATCGTCTTGATCGACTTATCCCGTGCCGTATTATTGGGGACCCCCTTTGCCTTTAACCCGACCTCCACATTTTCAAGGACAGTCAGCCAGGGGAAGATGGCAAAGTTCTGGAACACCATGGCGATATTGGGGTTTGATTTCTCCAAGGGGACCCCATGGTAGAGCACCGCACCCTCTGATGGCTTTGCAAGGCCTGACAGGATCCTGAGGAGCGAGGATTTTCCTGCACCGGTTGGACCGAGGAGCGAGACGATCTCCCCCTCTTCCACCTGGAGATTGATGTCCTCAAGGACGCTCAGGTTCTTGCCGCTCCCCATGGGATACGACTTAAAGATATTCTTTGCCTCAAGTATGATAGCCATCAGTCCAGTCTATACTTTTCCTGCGCTAAAATAAACAATCTCTTCCAGAGGAGCCTGTTGATGCTCACCACGGAGAGCGCCATGGCGACGGTGCTGGCCAGGAGCATCCTGAAATCCCCGGAGGCGGTTGCCATACTGATGGATGACCCCAGCCCGGGGGTTGTCATCGTCCTCCCGGCAAAGGTGACATACTCCGAGAGAATGGTGGCATTCCACGCCCCGCCTGTTGCGGTAATCAGACCGGTAATAAGATAAGGGAATATCCCCGGTAAAATCAAGACCCTCCATCTTCTAAGGCCCCGCAGCCCGTATATCTTTCCAGCCTCCCTCAGCTCCTGGGGGATCGCCGATGCCCCGGCGATGACATTAAAGAGGATATACCACTGCGTACCGAGCAGCATGAGAAATATGGCCCCGATGTCCAGCCCCCCGCCGACCTTGATCAGGATCAGGATGATTGCCGGGAAGAGGGCCGTGGCCGGGATCGAGGCCACGATCTGGACTAAGGGCTGAAGGATCCTTGCCGCCCGGGTATTCATCCCGATCAATACACCCGCAGGGATTGTCCAGATCGCGGCGAAGAGGATCGCTGCAGATGTCCTCAGGAGGGAGGATCCTGTGCTCCTGAGTATTAGAAGAATCTGGTCCATGGTTAAACCGATTAGAAACAGGATCGCCTTACCGAGCATCCATATAAAAAAAAGGGATAAAAAGACCAGTGCGGCCTTCTTTAAGAAGGATTTTATACCCGACGACTCCTTCCACTCCGTCATCACGAGTCCATCGATCCGCTCTCCAAGGCGGGATAAAGAGTTTGTCACCTTTTCGACGACTGTAGATTTCCGGATAAGGTCAAGGACGAGGGATTCTCTCTCCTCTTCCCCGGCGACAGTATCAAACCGGAACTTTTGCGTCCAGGCGACTAAGGGACGCCAGATCAGGATGTCCAGCAGGATGATGATGATAATCATCGCGCCCAGGCCATAGAAGATGTGCAGGATATCCCCCCGGTCTGCGGCCGTGTGGATGTAGGAGCCCAGGCCGGGCAGCCGGAAATCCCTGTCCTTGATGACGAACATCTCGCAGGCCATCAGGAAAAACCACCCCCCGGCCACAGACATCATGCTGTTCCATACAAGCCCTATGGCGCTAAAGGGGAGTTCAAGCCTGATGAACCTTTGAAATCGGGATAACTTGTAGATATAGGCGACTTCATTCAGGTCCTTGGGGAGGGTATTGATGGAATTGTAATAGCTGAACGCCATATTCCAGACCTGACCTGTAAATATCAGGATGATGGCGGATAACTCAAGACCGATCCTGCTGCCCGGGAAGAGAGCGATCATGGCCAGCGTGACACCCGGTAAAAAGGAGAGCACAGGCAGGGATTGAAGGATATCCAGAAGCGGGGTCATGACCTGTTCATGGAGACGGCTCTTATTTGCGATATACCCATACCAGATGGCAAAACAGAGGGAGAGGCAGTAGGCTACAAGGATCCGGAAGATCGAACTGAGTGCATAAGAGGGGAGATTGACCGGTGAGAGATCAATCTCTATGGAGCCGATATCCCCCCTCCATCCGGAGGCCACATAAACAATGAGATAGAGTATCGAAAGGACAAACAGGATGATCCCTGCATCGACCACCCTGAAGCCAGGTCCCAGCCTGGGTATAGAAAAGGGAATCCTGAACATGGGGGCATTATAATACAAATTGGGCTCCCATGAATAGATAAAGTAATGGAACCCTCCGACTTCCCCACAGCAACAGTGGATAACCTGTGGAAAAGTGTCGGGTTGAGGTCTGCGGACAGCCTGAAATGCTCATTCTCATGGTCAGTGCACAATTATTGTGCAAGGTAAATAACCATATATTACAATGAGTTATGAATTATTGAAGCCCGTATTTTAAGAACCCAACAACCTATTGTTGTCGGAAATATTTCTCCACAATAGCTAAAGAAACAAGATATAAAAATCCCCTTTTCTTTTTATCAATACCTATGGTAATATCCACGGCATGCGTCTGCTGACCCGAAGCTTTGATAATATTCCACCTCCAGTCCTTGAATATAATGTGTATGCGATTTCTACCACAAGGCCACAGAAGTACCGGGAGATGCCGATACTCTGGTTATTTGCCCCGACCTTTGATATCCAGATAGAGTACAACCGCACAAAGGACCTCAATAAATTCAATGAGAGGATGGCCGCAGCCCTGAAACAACGTGCCTCAGCCATCGAGGATTGGGTGAAGGCCAATTCGGATACGAAGATCTGTCTTGCCTGCTGGGAGGGGTTAGACTCCTGCCACCGGGGCCTGGTTACCGAGGTTATAAGGCAGGCCGCTGAAAAAGCTGGAATATCTGTCACTATCGATGTAGGATAGATTCTGATGGCCAATTCAAAGATTGAGGATTTAGAGACCATATTAGAGATCAATAAGGCCATCTTCTCCACTATGGAGACGAAGGAGATCTTGTACCTTATTGTAAAAAAGATCTCGGAGATTATGCAGGTGACGAGATGTTCTATCATCCTGATCGATAGGAAGATGAACATCGGTCATGTCCTGTCTACCTATGAAGACCCTGACCTCGGGACCCTCTCAATAGACCTGAAAAAATATCCGGAGATTACCAGGGCAATGGAGGATGAGAAGACAGTCCTTATACAGGATGTGGGGGCCGATCCCATCGTGAAAGAGGTTAGGGACAACCTGATCTCCATTGGGATACGGTCTATCATGGTCATCCCCATACACTATTCTGAAAAGGCAATAGGGGCACTCTATCTCAGGACCTCAAGGAAGGAGAAGAGGTTTAGTGAGAAGGAGTTCAAGGTCTCTCAGGTTATCGCCAGCATGGCCGCCGTGGCCCTGAACAATGCCCGGCTCTTCAATATCATAAAAGAGGAGAAAGATCTCCTTGAAAAGATGGCGGTTACAGATGACATGACCCGGTTGTATAATCACCGATTTTTTGTGCGACGGCTCAAAGAAGAGTTCAAGAGGGTAGAAAGACACGGGACTAACCTCGCCTGTATCATGATCGACATTGACAATTTTAAGAATGTGAATGATACATACGGTCATCAGGCCGGGGATGTCGTGTTGCAGGAGATTGCACGGATTATTAAACGGTGTGTCCGGGAGACTGACGTGGTGGCAAGATACGGGGGTGAAGAGTTCGCGGTTATCCTTCCCCATACGGGTAATGAAGATGCTGTTAATTTGGCCAACAGGATCCGGAATGCGATCAAGAAAAAGAGATTGGACAGCCTGGGACCTGATGTATCTATCACGGTCAGCATAGGGGTCTCCACGTATCCTCACCCTGAGGTGAATAACATGGATGACCTGATCCGGAGGGTGGATGACGGATTGTACCAGGCTAAGTCTCAGGGAAAAGATGTCGTCATCAGCCTGTAGAGGCGGGCCGGATTACCGCTATAGACTCCTCAGACAGACCTGAGGAACTCAGGCAGTCTCCTTCTCCTTTGCCGTCCCCTCTTTTGTCTGCGGCTCTTCCCCTCCTGATTTATAGATATCGATAATACTGATTACCTTGATGTTGGCAGTCTCTAAGGCCTTCTTGATCTGCGCCATCTTTGCATCCTCGACCTTGATGATGTAGTTGATCGTTGCCATTTCTTTCCTCCATGATTAATTTTATGACTTAGTTTAATCAAATTGATGGTGCAAAGTCAATTGACATGGAAGCAGTGAATCGTCATAATTGGCGGATGCGCAAACTGTTTTTCATTGCCCTCGCCTTGACCTTGATACTGGATAGCTCGGTGAGAGAGGTTGTTGCCCGGTGGGAGGCTCCTGATCTCCATTGGGCAATGGGGTGGCTCAGCTATCTGGGGCAGGGATGGATACAGGCCATCCCCTGTTTTATTCTCATCCTGATAGGGCGATTCGTAAAAGGGGATGCGAGGATGGAGGAGTCAGGGAAGAGGGGGATATATGCCCTTGTTGCCGCGGGCATCCTGGTTCAGGCGATCAAGCATCTCATTGGAAGGCCAAGGCCGGAGGTGATGGAGGCCATGGGCCTTAGCCTCGGCCCATCCTTGGCGAGCGGGTTTGACTCCTTCCCCTCTGGTCATGCGACCTCAGCCTTTGCTTTAGCTTCGACCCTCACCACCTTTTATCCGAAGGCGCGTTATCCGCTTTATGCCTACAGCATCCTCGTCGGCCTTTCACGGCTCTATCTGGACGCCCACTTCTTCTCCGATGTCTTTGCAGGGCTAATCCTGGGTCTCTGGATAGGCCGGGTGGTTACCACGAAGAGTATGGAGGATATCAAAGGGATGTTCAAAGGACAGGGTATGGCGCTGGGGATCGCTGCCCTCAGTGTCCTCCTCTTTTTTTTCCAGTTGGGGGGGCCGAGTCTTTTCGATGTCGATGAGGCGGTCTATGCAGAATCTGCACGGGAGATGGTCACGACAGGGGACTGGATTACCCCGCAGTATAATTATGCAAATCGTTATGACAAGCCCGTCCTGTTTTACTGGCTGATATCGTCTGCCTACAAACTATTCGGCGTCAGTGAATTTGCCGCCCGGTTCTGGTCAGCCGTCTTTGGGTGCGGCATTGTGGTGATGTCCTATTATTTCCTGTGCCGTGTGGGGGAGCGCCGCTGGGGTGTCCTCAGCGCCATCATCCTGGCCACATCCCTTGAGGTAATCTTATTATCCCATGCCGCCATCACAGACATGACCCTCGCCCTCTTCATGACGGCATCGCTTTTCTGTTTATTCCTGGGCCACACAGCAGGGGAGGGGAGTGCCAAGCGAGGGTGGTATTGGGGACTGTATCTCAATATGGCATTAGCTGTCCTCACAAAGGGGCCGGTTGGGATCGTCATCCCTGGCCTTGTCATCATCCTCTTCCTCTTTTATACGGGCCGGATCAGAGAAGGGCTCAGGGAGATGAGCCTTTTTTCAGGGGGTGCGATCTTTCTGCTGGTCGCCCTTCCCTGGTATGTGATCGAGATCGGGATCAACGGATGGGAATATATCGATGCCTTCTTTATCAAGCATAATTTCACCCGTTACACCGGCGTGGTCTCTGGTCATGGCGCGCCAATATACTACTTTATCCCGGTAATCCTCCTGGCATTCTTTCCCTGGAGCGCCTTCTTACCCTATAGCCTGATCAAGTCTTTCCGCGTGGTGAGATCAAAGGGTAATCTTACCCATAAGGATCAGGCGGTCTTATTTGCTTCATTATGGTTTCTGACCGTATTTGTATTCTTCTCGATATCAAAGACCAAACTGCCGGGCTATATCTTACCCCTTTCTCCTGCCATAGCCATCCTCGTGGGATGGCTATGGGATGAATACTCTTCTTCTGCTGTTTCAGATCGAAATCGCTGGATGGGTTTTTCTATTTCCCTTTTCGCCATCCTGGGCCTGCTTATCTCCGTCAGCCTCTTTTTGACTCCTGCATTTTTAGAAGGCTCAAAGAGGTTACCCAAATTCCTTGACGGACCTCTTGAAGGATTATCAGCCCTCTACATCATGGCAGGCGCCCTCATGATTGGGACTATCCTCTCCCTGCTGATGTTATGGAAACGGAGGAAGGTCTTAGCCTTTGGAGTCATGGCCTTCATGATGATATTTGTTGCCTATATCCTCCTGGCCCGTATCGTGCCGGTGGCAGATCAAAACCTGCAATCTGCGCTGAAGGATTTTGCAAAGACAGCCGGCGTCCGGTTGGAGACTGCCGGAGGGGATCTCATTGTCTATGGTCTCAATAAGCCGAGTATTGTTTTTTACGCAAGACGGCCGGTAATCGTCCTCAGCTCCAATCAGAGGGAGCGGTTGAACGAGGTCATAACCTCCTCGAAGAGGTTCTATCTGATTACAAAGGGTTCAGATATCGAGGGGTTATTAAGTCGTCCTGACCTGTATCTTATAGATCAGAAAAGGGGTTATGCCCTGTTATCCAATCAGCCTCCTCAGGCCTACCTGACAGAGGATGCAGGGAGGCGAAAGGAGTCGTGATGGATGATCCATGGATATCCGTAGTGATCCCGGTCTATCATGAAAAGGATAATATCGGTAAACTGAACGACCTGCTGCTGGGGGTATTGAAGACCTTAGACCGACCTTTTGAGATTATCTATGTGGATGACGGGAGCAGGGATGAAACCTTCTCGCTCCTCAAGGGGTTCTGTAGTCAGTCTCCCTGTGTAAAGGCCATCAGTCTGCGGCGGAATTTCGGTCAGACGGCCGCCATGTCCGCAGGGTTCGACTTTGCAAGAGGGGAGATCATTGTGGCCATGGACGGAGACCTGCAGAATGACCCTGCCGACATCCCCGCCCTCCTGTCCAAGCTGGAGGAGGGATACGATGTTGTCAACGGTTGGCGCAAGGACCGTAAAGATAAACTCCTGTCGAGGAGGATCCCCTCGATGATCGCCAATGCCGTCATCGGTATGACAACCGGCGTCCGCCTGCACGACTACGGTTGTTCCCTCAAGGCATACAGGGCCGAGGTCATCAAGAATATCCCCTTGTATGGGGAGTTACACCGCTTTATCCCGGCCCTGGCCAGCATATACGGGGCGAGGATCACCGAGATCCCTGTCAGGCATCACCCCAGAATCTCCGGCGCAAGCAAGTATACCCTGTCACGGACCTTCCGGGTTATTATGGACCTCTTTACAGTCACCTTTCTGAAGTTTTTTGCGGACAGGCCCCTCCATATCTTTGGCTGGTCCGGGCTCTTGTTGTTCATTATGGGTTTCTTTATTGACGGTTATCTGGCAGTCCAGAAGATATTCTTTGGGGCCAGCCTTGCCAACAGGCCTTTACTCCTCATGGGGACATTGTTGATCCTGGCAGGGCTTCAGATATTCAGTATCGGGATCCTGGCAGAGATACAGATCCGTACCTATTATGAGGCCCAGGGTAAACCCATCTACAGCATCCGGGAGATCGTCAATATCGAGAGATGAAAAAGGCGCTCTCTACTCTCCTCAAAGGCTTAATCAGTATCCTGCTGCTGGCCTATCTCTTCTACAAGGTAGACCTTAAAGAGGTCTGGCAGCACCTGCAACAGGCAAACATTTTTTATCTTCTGATAGCATTGGGATTAGGCATCATAGGCCAGGCGCTGTGCGCCTGCCGTTGGAAGATACTGGCAAGGTTGATGGACTTCCACAACAGCCTCAAAGAATTTGTCATCTACTATTTTGCCGGGATGTTTTTCAGCCTGTTCCTGCCAACGCTCATTGGCGGAGACGTGGCGAAGTGCTATTACCTGGCACGGGGGAAGAATAAGACACTTCAGGCTATTATTACTGTCCTTGCAGATCGTGGGACCGGGCTTATTGCCCTCATCCTGATGGCCTGGGGTTCACTTTTTCTCATGGATGGGGTTCCTGTCCCCGCGCAGTTTACCTGGGGGATAAAGGCGGCCGGCATCGCCATGATTGCGGGACTTATCGCCCCCTTCTTCGCCGGAGACCTCCTTGCCAGACTGGGAGGCAGGGCGGTAGAGCTATCCCTGACCTACTGGAAGAGGCCCGGCGTCCTCTTGAACTCGATCCTGATATCGTTTGTATTTCAGATGACCGTCATCATCATCCATATCCTGATCGGCCTCTCCCTCGGTCTTACGATCCCCTGGAAGTTCTATTTTTTCCTTGTTCCCGTAGTGGCCGCTGTGAGTATGCTCCCTGTCAGTCTCAGCGGTCTTGGAGTCCGGGAGGGGGCCTATGTCTATTTCCTCTCGCTGGCGAGTATTCCTCAATCCGAGGCCCTGACCTTTGCCTTTGGCTGGCTCTTCGTCGTCTTCACCTCAAGCCTGATAGGAGGTCTGGCACTTTTTAAAACCCCGGCGGGCATTAAGGCAAAACAGGGGTCAGGTCTTGAATTTTGACATTTAAATGTCAAAATTCAAGACCTGACCCCTGCCGCCCCGGAAAATAAATCTGTCCCCTTTTCTACTTCAGAGCCGCCTCCTGAACAGGGCAAAGACCCTCTCCTGGATCCGTTTTGACAAGGGCCGTTTTTGCCACTCCTCCTCCCGGATCTCCACGGAATTTTTCAGGTCTTCTTCAAAGACGCAGATCATCCTTTTCCCGAAGCCTGCATCGAGTATCCCGACATTCCCTTCGTCGTTCCATCTCAGTGACAGGAAATCCAGATTCGCAGAACCGACGATGCTCCAGCATCCGTCAAAGACATAGCTCTTGGCATGGAGGACTTCCCCCTGATAATTATAGATCTTTATCCCCTTTTTCAAGAGCCTCGTGAAGAATGCCCTTCCGGCATAGAAGGCGGCGGGGACATCGCTCATCCCCGGAAGGAGCAGCTTTACGCTCACCCCTCTTCCCACAGCCTCCTCGAGGGCATCGAGCATCCTTCTGCTCGGTGTGAAATAGGCGGTGGTGAGGAGGATGCTCTCCTTCGCATGATTGATACTGTAGTAGAGGAGTTTCCGCATCTTCCGCCTCCCTTTGGCGGATGAGGCAAAGACAGGGATCAGGGGCAGCCCGTTGACCTCCCTTATATTACTCTGTCTCTCGAATGACAACTCTCTGAATGATAGAGGCGGCTCTTTTCTTCTCTGCCACGCCATCCGGAAGGTCCTGGACAGCTCTGATACGACCGGCCCCTCCACCATGATGCCCGTATCCCTCCACCCCTTTTTCCTGGACCGGAGATGAAACCCCCTGTATTCGTTTGCGATATTTAAACCTCCGGTGAAGGCCTTAACGCCATCGATAATAATCAACTTTCTGTGATCCCGGTGGGCATAGTAGAATGGGGAGGACCAGTGGAACGGTCTTGAGACCCGGATCTCTATGCCTGAACTCTTCAGGCTGTCCCAGAAATCTTTCGGCGTCCATAGGGAGCCGAAATGGTCATAGAGGATATATATCCTGACCCCCTTTTTAGCCTTTTTCCTGAGGATGGCGGCCATCTCCATCCCTGTCTCATCATTGCGGAATATATAGAACTGGAGGCAGACGAACTGTTTTGCCTGATTAATGGCATCGAAGATGGTGTCAAAGGACTTCCTCTCTTTATAGAGGAGCGCTACCCTGTTTCCATCTGAAAAACTGCTCCCGTGCAGCCTTTCAATGGTGGCTTTGTCAAAGGTTAACGCCATAACCCATCATGACTTACAATGATTCTGTTTGTCAATAAACGGAACTGTGATTTGACATGCCATCTCTGCACACCTTATACTAACAGGCTTAATGACATCAAAAACATAAAGGAAAGTTTCTATGATCTCTCTGCAGCAGATTTCAAAGTCTTATGGAGGCCGTGTGCTTTTCAAGGAGGCCTCCCTCCAGATCGGTCTTGAAGAGCGGGTGGCCCTGGTCGGGCCGAACGGGGCGGGGAAGACCACACTCTTCGGGATGATCGCAGGAAAGGTGTCTCCTGACAGCGGGACGATCATCGTCAATAAGAAGGCCGTGATCGGTTACTTAGCCCAGGAACTGGAATCTCATGAAGGGAAGACCGTTCTCGAAGAGGTGCTGGCCGGGGGGTCAGAGGTCTCCACCATCGAGCACCACCTCCGCCTTTTAGAAGAAGAGATCGCAACGTCTCCTCCCGGCATGGACGAAAAACTCCTGGCCCGGTATGGGGAGCTCCAGGCGAGATATGAACACCTCGGGGGATATTCCTATGAGGCCCGTGCCCGCGAGATCCTCTTTGGTATGGGTTTCCAGGAGAAACACCTCACCCGGCCAATGGAGGAGTTGTCAGGCGGCAGGCGGATGCGTGTCGCCCTCTCAAGGCTCCTTCTGATTGGACCGGATATCCTTCTCCTGGATGAGCCGACAAATCATTTGGACCTCACGTCTATCTCCTGGCTGGAGGAGTTTCTCTCCGGATATCCCGGCACGGTACTCCTCATATCCCATGACCGCGATTTCATGAACCGCCTTGTGACCCGCGTGGTGGAGGTGGATCGTCAGCAACTGATCTCTTATACCGGCAACTACGACCAGTTCACTACCGCCAAATATGAGACACAGCAGATGGTGGAGGCGACTGCAAAGAACCAGCAGAAACGGGTCGAAGAGCTGGAGCTCTTCATCAATCGTTTCAGATATCAGGCCACGAAGGCCCGTCAGGTCCAGAGCCGCATCAAGATGCTTGAGAAGATGGAGAGAGTGGATGTGCCGGAACAGAGGAGGTCTGTCCGGTTCTCGTTTCCGGACCCGCCCCGGAGCGGGGATACGGTCATACGCCTGATTGACATAGATAAGTCCTATGAGGGAAATCAGGTCTACAGTTCCCTCAATGTTGAGCTGCGCAGGGGGCATCGGGTGGCCCTGGTCGGCCCGAACGGGGCAGGGAAATCCACCCTGCTCAAACTGCTGGCCGGTGTCATCCCATCGGATAAAGGCGAGCGAAGAACCGGGCATCATATGACCATGGCCTATTATGCCCAGCACCAGTTGGATCTGTTAAAACCGGAAAACACCGTCCTTGAGGAGATCATGCTGTCGGCCCCGCTGGAGGAACAATCGTTTCTTCGCGCCATCCTGGGGCGGTTTCTCTTTACCGGTGATGACGTTGAGAAAAAGGTCGCGGTACTTTCCGGAGGCGAGAAGAGCCGGCTGGCCTTAGCCAAGATGCTGGTCCGTCCGGCCAACTTCCTCCTCCTGGACGAGCCGACGAACCACCTGGACATCCCATCCCGCGACGTCCTGGAAGAGGCGCTCCGGGATTTCAAGGGAACGATCTGTTTCATCACCCATGACCGGCATTTCATCCGCTCCGTGGCCAACAGGATCCTTGAAGTCCGGAATGGGACAGTGATCCCCTACGACGGGGATTACGACTACTATCTTTACAAAACCCAGGGTTTGGAGGAAGGATTATCCGGTCCGGAATCCAGCGCCTCTCCTAATGAACCTATGGCTGCCTCCGGAGTTTCCGCGCTCAGGGTACGGAAGACCAGGGAACAGAAGAGGGCAGAGGCCGAGGAACGAAACCGCCTGCACCGGGAGACAAACCAGTTCAGGGAAAGATTGTCACAGCTTGAGTCCGAGGTGAACGGGGCTGAGAATACCCTGCAAACACTCGCTGAGGCGCTTGCCGACCCGGAATTATACCAGGACAAGGACCGCTTCTTTGAGACCATGGAGTCCCATGCCCGTACGAAAAAGAAGATCGGGGAACTGACCGCCGAGTGGGAACGCCTCTCCGGTATGATAGAAGAAGCGGCAAAGGCTAAGCCGTGAGTAGAAAAGGGAACAGAATTGTCTTATCCTTTGTGAGGATATATGTTATAGTGGAGAGGATGCGCAACTAAATAACAATGTTAAATTATGGAGGATAAACCTATGGGTAATAATTATACAGTTGGTGGGTATGTTGAAGGACGGTGTACAAAATGTAAATTGCAATTAGGCCATACAATTATTGCCATGGTTAATAATTTTCCTGCAAGAGTTAAATGTAATACCTGCAACAGTGAACACAACTTTCATGCTAAAGAATCCGGAAAAAGCGGGACAAGCCCAAAAAACTCTCCAAAATCGGCAAGCTCTCCAAGGAAAATAAAAACTCAGGAAGTAAATCACAACGACTATATCTCCCGGTTGGCAGATTATGATCTTTCCGCAGCCAAAAAATACAGTTTAAGCGGAAATTTTAAGAAAGATGAGATAATAGACCATTTTAAATTTGGAGTCGGAATCGTTTTATCTGTGATTCAAAGTAATAAAATAGAGATTCTCTTTAAGGATGGCCTAAAAATACTTATTCAGAACAGTGCAGGAGGGGTAGTTTACTCTGCTCAGTGACCTGAGCCGGATTTGTGGGACCGGGTTCTGCGTGTTGCTGACCCTGAGGATTGCTGATGCACTGAACCCCGATGCGCTGTTCCCTGTGCAGACTTTACAGGGTATCCTTTCTTTGCGGCATGGGTTCCTGTCCTGCCACTCGATGGCCCTGCATCTTTCTGTCCCCTGCGGGGCTGTGGTTGACGCGGCGGCCGGGCGAACTCAGAATCGTGTGCCGGTTTTGGTTTTGAATAGTCAAATCCGTTCAGCCTGCGGCGGTCTACTTTTTCTCGAAGGACCAATTCGATGGTGCGCACCATGGCCTCGTCTTCACGGGTAATAAATGTGAAGGCATCCCCCGTTTTTGCAGCCCGGCCGGTTCGGCCGATACGGTGCGTGTAATCATCGGCCGTATTTGGTATATCATAGTTAATCACATGAGATATGCTGGACACATCAATGCCGCGGGCGGCAATGTCTGTTGCAACAAGGATTTGATACGTACCGTCACGGAATCCGTCGAGCGCTGCCTGTCGCTTGTTCTGCGACAGGTTTCCCTGCAATGAGGCGGCACGGTAGCCGGCCTTTTCCAGTTGTTGTCCCACGCGTTTGGCACGGTGTTTCGTACGCGTAAATATCAGGACAGACTCCGTGTCGGTATGACGCAGCAGCTCAAGAAGAAGAGCGGTTTTCAGATGCTGCTCAACCGGGTAGAGCGCGTGACTGACCGTGTTTGCCGGTGCAGGCGAATTGACCTGTACCGTGACAGGGGCATGCAGTATGTCGTGGGCCAGCCTCCGGATATCATCGGGCATGGTTGCCGAGAACAACAGTGTCTGTCGCTCAGCCGGTACGTGCCTGATAATCTTTCTGATATCAGGCAGGAAGCCCATATCGAACATCCGGTCGGCCTCGTCCAGTGCAAGCACTTCCAGATGTGACAGGTTGATGGTGCGCTGATTCATATGATCCAGCAGACGGCCGGGACAGGCCACGGCGATTTCGACGCCGGTACGAAGTTTCTGAATCTGCGGCTGGATATTTACACCACCATAGACGGTGAGGCTCCGGAGTCCGGTTTGTTGTCCAAGGGTGATGATGGCCTCGTTGATCTGTTCTGCCAGTTCGCGGGTTGGGGCGATGATCAGGGCGCGGATGCTGCCGCGAGGTCCTTTTATCAGGCGCTCAAGAATAGGCAGTACGAAGACCGCTGTTTTGCCGGTCCCGGTTTGTGCCAAACCCATAACATCCTGTCCCTGCAGTATCGGCGGGATCGCCTGAACCTGAATAGGAGTCGGTGTCACAAAACCTGCCGCCGTGATACCGGCCGAGACAGTGGGGTGAAAATTAAATGTATTAAATTTCATAAATTCCTTCTTTCATATGTTGAGGGGAGTTAAGCCCCGTGTGTGTATTCCGGGACTGACAATGACGTAGATTTCCAGCTACAGCAGTTTGGTTTGCGATTAGTTACTTTAACAGGATAGAGGAAGCCCTGTCAAGAAGAATAGAAACAGGATCCCTCCATGGGCTTGGTTTATTGTTTTTGTCCAGCGGCCTCTGCGTCACGGACAAGTGACGGATCAGGGGTGATATGAAGTTCAACGCGGCGATTCATGGTTTTTCCTTCCGGTGTGTCATTCGAGGCCACGGGGTCATCGAAACTTATCCCGACCGTTTTCAGGCGGCTGACCTTGACTCCCTGACTGACCAGAAAGACCTGGACGGAATTGGCCCGTCTTTCAGAAAGACCCTGATTATAAGAGGCCGAACCCACATTGTCGGTGTGCCCCAGGATGGCGACCTCGGTCTTGTTGTACTTTTTGAGGACTTCGGCGATTTTGAGGAGACCGTTCCGCGATTCGGGTTTCAGCATGGATTGACCGGTATCGAACAGGATCTTGTCCCGCATCGTGACCCTGATCCCATCTTCCGTCCGTTGGACATCGGCCACGGATGCTAGTTCCTGGGCTTGTTTGTCCATGTAGTTCCCGATCAGTCCTCCGGATGCGGCTCCAAGGATACCACCGATCAACGCTCCTTTCCCGACGCTCTTTTTTCCGCCGATCACGGCCCCCCCGCTGCAGCTCCTCCGAGACCACCGATCAGAACCCCCTGTTGCGCGCGGGACATCGAGGTACATCCGGGCTGAGTCCCACTGACGAGCAACAGACCGATCCCCGTCAAAGCAACGATCTTTAACCAACCTTGTGTCAAAACCATTTCTATTCCCTCCGTGAAGCGAGCGATGGAAAAATTATACACAGGAGTTTGCTTTTCCTGGAGTTAAAATAGCAGGAAGAGATTTTGCTGTCAACAGGAGCTTAACTCGTGACCTTCATCGAGTTCATAAGGGAAGACGGCCTTGTTGAAGTAGCACCATCGTCCCGTACTTCCCTGCATCTCACACCTCCAAGGTTAATAATCACGGGTAAACCCCTATAAGCGCTAACTTGTTATTTGCAAATTTTTCGTTTTTTTGGTATCCTTCTCTTATGTCGCAATTTAAGAGGAGGTTCATTTATGGAAGAAGATTGGGATGTCCTGGTATCTTTTTTCCCCGATAATTGGAAAGAACTGGC
>JACROQ010000133.1 GCA_016214375.1 Nitrospirota bacterium
TCTTCCCAATTCTTACTTCTTACTTCTTACTTCTTACTTCTGACTTCTTGCCTCTTGCTTCTAACTTCTAATCCAACCCCATCTCCGCCACCTCAATCGCCCTAACCATCCCCTTCACCTTGTTCGTCGTCTCCAGATATTCCTTTTCCGGTTCTGAGTCCGCCACAATCCCTGCGGCGGCCTGGAGATAGGCCCTTTTCTCCTTCATGATAATCGTCCGGATGGTGATACAGGTGTCCATATTCCCCTGGAAGCTGAAATAACCGACCGCCCCGGCATAGAGTCCTCTGTTTGATGGCTCGAGCTCTTCAATAATCTCCATGGAACGGATCTTGGGGGCGCCGGTAACGGTCCCTGCCGGAAAACATGCCTGGAGGAGATCAAACTGGTCATATTCAGGATCAAGCTCCCCTATGACGTTAGAGACGATATGCATCACATGAGAGTACCTTTCTATGACCATCAGCTCGTTTACATGAACACTTCCGGTTTTGCAGACCCTCCCTATATCGTTACGGCCAAGGTCTACCAACATGATGTGCTCTGCCCGCTCCTTGGGGTCCGAGATAAGTTCCCGCTCCATGCGCAGATCATCCTCAGGGTCTCTTCCACGTCTCCGGGTGCCGGCAATGGGCCTGGTCTCTACAAGGCTCCCCTCCAATCTCACCAAGACCTCAGGGGAGCTTCCCACGACATGGAGATCCCCGAAACGCAGATAAAACATGTATGGAGATGGATTAACCCTTCGCAGGGCCCTGTAGACATCAAAAGGATTAGACCGTACATCAAGACTGAACCGTTGTGATACCTGTACCTGAAATATATCTCCTGCGGCTATATATTCCTTGGCCCTCTTTACCTTCTCAATAAATCCCTCCTGGGTAAAGTTTGACTGCCATTTGAGTTTTCTCTCCCTTCCCTTTCCGGACTTTTTACGCCTGAGTCTGCCCCAGAGCAACTCCACAATCTCATCGATTCTCTTTAGGGCATTCTCATAGTGGGATTTTAAATCCCCCTCCGTGATATGGGCATTGTAGACCACCTTTATCGTATGTTGTAGGTTATCGAATATCAGGATAGTGTCCGTGATGATAAAATAGAGGTCAGGGAATTCAGGAAATTCCCTCTTCTTGATATCGATGTCTTCAAAGAACCTCACCGCATCATAGCTTAAATAACCCACAGCCCCGCCAAAAAACCTTGGAAGGTTCGCATCGACAACGGGCCTGTACCCTGATATCACGTCCCTGATGGCATGGAGTGGGTTCTTGTAAGCCTTTGTTGTTACAACCCCGTCTTTTATTATGGTGACACCCTCTTTCTCTCCGCGTATAACAATCTTAGGATTACTCCCAAGAAAGCTGTACCTCGCCCATTTCTCCCTCCCCTCGACACTCTCAAGGAGAAATGAGTAGTCCCCCTTGTCTATCTTCATAAAGGCTGAGAGGGGGGTCTCAAGATCAGCGAATATCTCTTTATAGACAGGGATAAGATTTCCGTCTTCTGCCTTTTTACAGAATTCATCAAAGGTTGGGTAGTGCATGGTAGCTTAAAAAGCTAACATATATTGACAGTTATAGTCAAGAAATATGGGAGAACGCTCAGGGATAGACCCTGAAGATATTAAGGAGAGGTCTCATCGTGTATAGGAAAGGTGCGCGATCATCTTCTCTATACGCCTGTCAGAGGAGGCAAAAGGGTCCATACAGAGGACAGTCTCTTCTCCATACCCATCTAACTTGAGATAAGTCCAGTCTACACTGTACGACCGGTTCTTCATATTTGCAATACGAATAAAGTCCCCGCGGAGTTTGGCCCTGGTATTTTGCGGCGGATATTCCATGGCATGCTGAATGTCTTTATCTTCCGCAATCCTCTCTACCAATCCCTCCCTCTCGAGAAGATAATAAAGTCCCCTGTTCCTTTTAATATCGTGATATTGCAAGTCCATCATGGCAATTCTCGGGTCATCCCAGTCACAACCTTTTTTAACCTTATATGAATTCATCATCTCAAATTTTGTTACCCAGTCCACATATCTGGATAATTCAGCCGGATTATTTTCTAATTTATCCAGTACAAACTCCCACTTTTCTAATAGATCTGCTGTCACTGCATCCCGCTTCCTGTGGGCAAGATAGTCCTGTACCAGACCTAAATAACTCCTTTGTATCTCAATAGCCGTAAGCGCCATACCATTCTCTAATTTAACGGTCTTCCTGAGTGTTAAATCCCTTGCTATCTCCTTGATCGCA
>JACROQ010000134.1 GCA_016214375.1 Nitrospirota bacterium
GACCCTGCTCTACCTCATGGCAAAGGCGGATAAAGAGGAGGCCAAACGGGGGATATCGCTCTACCTCAGTCATCTGCAGGATACAAGGCTCTCCATCACAGGCCGGGACATCGCACAATTGGGCATAAAGCCCGGGCCGTTATACGGTAAGGTTATGGGACAGGCGCTCTGGGCAAAGCTCGACGGCCTCGTTCAGACCCGGGAAGAAGAGATTGAGTTTGTGAAAGGGCTCCTGAAGAGTTAATTGAGGAAATGAAGCAAATCCCTTCAAAGGAAAAAGTACCCATGAAATTCAGCGCACTTGACCTCCCGGAACCGGTGCGGCAGGGGATTGCCGGCGCCGGATTCACCCATTGCACCGACATCCAGGAAAAGAGTCTCCCCCTTGCCCTGGCGGGGAAGGACCTGGCCGTCCAGGCCCAAACCGGCACCGGTAAGACCGCCGCCTTTCTCATTACCCTCTTCACCCGCCTTTTGAAGAACAGAAAGGTGAAAAAAGAGAAAAACCCGCGGGCACTGATCCTCGCCCCCACACGGGAACTGGTGGTGCAGATCGAGAAGGATGCCCAGCTCCTTGGGAAACAGTGCGGCTTCACCATCCAGGCGATCTACGGCGGCGTCGACTACATGAAGCAGCGCGACGCCCTCAAGGCGGGGGCGGACGTGGTCATCGGCACCCCCGGGCGTCTGATCGACTACTTGAAGCAGAAGGTCTACAGCCTCAGGAATATCGAGATGCTGGTGATCGACGAGGCGGACCGGATGTTCGACATGGGGTTCATCGCCGACCTCCGCTTCATCCTCCGCCGCCTCCCCCCCTTCGATGCCCGCCAGAACATGATGTTCTCCGCCACCCTGAGCCATCGGGTGATGGAGCTCGCCTATGAATTCATGAACGTCCCCCAGAAGGTCTCGGCCACCCCTGAGCAGGTGACCGCGGAGCGGGTCGAACAGGTCCTCTACCATGTCGCCCGGAAGGAGAAGTTCCCGCTCCTCCTGGGGCTCCTCAGGAAGGAGGGGATGGAGCGGACCATGATCTTCGTCAATACGAAGAAAGAGGCAGAGTTCCTCGTTGACCGGCTCACCGACAACGGCTACCCGTGCCGGGTGATCTCCGGCGACGTGGAACAGAAAAAGCGGCTCCGGATACTGGAGGATTTCAAGGCAGGGAAGCTCCCGATGCTGATCGCCACCGACGTCGCATCACGGGGATTGCACATCGAGAGGGTTTCCCACGTCATCAACTACGACCTTCCCCAGGACTGCGAGGACTACGTCCACCGGATCGGCCGGACCGCCCGGGCCGGGGCTGAAGGGAAGGCGATCTCCCTGGCGGACGAGGAAGGCGCCTTCTACCTCGAGGCGATCGAGGAATACATCAGGGAGAAGATCCCGGTAGAATGGGTCGGAGACGAGATGTTCGTCCACGACTACGTGCGGAGCAAGCCGCGACCGAAGGAGGCGACGCCGGCCAGGAAACCCTCCCGGGGTCGTTCATTCCGGGGACACCATACTTAGATACACCACTCATACTATTCGAAGACTTCTTTAAGTGGGAGAGAGAATCCTTCGTTATGGTCAATGATAACTCTCTTCCTTACCAGGAAAACGGCCATGTTCCACATCTTCTTTAAACCTCTTTATGGCCTCAATACATTGGTCTCTCAGGGGGGCGTACTGTTTTACAAACTTAGGCATGGGTTGGGGAAGAAGGCCGAGGAGGTCATAGAGAACCAGAACCTGACCGTCACAGTGACTCCCGGCCCCGATCCCGATCGTGGGTATAGCTAATGTGCCGGTGATCTTTTTGGCAAGCCCCTCCGGGATCCCCTCCATCACGAGGGCGAACACCCCTGCATCTTCGAGCATCAGGGCATCGTTGAATATCCTCTCCGCAGAGACCTCATCTTTTCCCTGCACCTTATACCCGCCCATCTGATGGACACTCTGGGGGAGGAGACCCACATGCCCCATGACAGGGATGCCTGATGAGATCATTGCCTTCACCTTGTCTATCACATTGGCTCCGCCTTCCATCTTAACGGCCGCGGCCCCGCCCTCTTTGAGAAACCTGCCGGCATTCCGGATCCCCTCCTCAACAGAGATCTGATAGGAGAGGAATGGCATGTCGCCTACCACGAGGGCATGTGTAACTCCCCTGCTGACCATCCGGGTGTGATAGATCATCTCATCCATGGTCACAGGGATTGTCGTCGCGTGTCCCTGGACGACCGTGCCAAGGGAATCGCCCACAAGGACGATATCAATACTTGCCTCATCCACAATCCGGGCAAAGAGGTGATCGTAGGCCGTCAGCATGGAGATATTCTTCCCCTCTGTTTTCCGTTTTAAGATGTCAGGGATTGTTATCTTGCCCATTTGAAAATCCTGTCCTGTCATTCTGAGCGCAGCGAAGAATCTGACACTTCAGACCCTTCGCCTTCGGCTCAGGGTGACATTTTCATAGTTCTTTGTGAGCTGCATAGCTCATGAGCGTTTCGTCCGCGAATCCTCGCTCAAATCCCCCCTGACCCCCTTTTCTAAAGGGGGGATTATGGATTGCTGCCTGTCGCCATCTTTGCGGCCTTTACCGTATTGTATAGGAGCATGGCGATAGTCATAGGGCCGACGCCGCCGGGGACCGGGGTAATCCATCCGGCCCTCTTTGAGGCAGACTCAAAATCCACATCCCCTGCCAGCTTGCCGGTATCCAGTCTGTTAATCCCAACATCAATGACAACGGCCCCCTCCCGGATCATGTCAGCGGTGATCATGCCGGGTCTGCCGGCTGCGGCGATCAGGATGTCGGCCATTCTGCATACCTCCCCCATATTCTTTGTCCTCGTATGACAGATAGTGACCGTGGCATTCCTCTGGAGGAGCATCATCGCCACCGGCTTTCCTACGATATTGCTCCTTCCCACAACCACGGCAAAGCGGCCTTCCACCGGGATGTGATAGTGTTCGAGCAGCTTCATGATCCCAAGCGGGGTGCAGGGGACGAGCCCCTCCTGACCGATCAGGAGCCTCCCCATGTTGATCTCATGAAAGCCGTCCACATCCTTCTCCGGAGATACCGATGCAAGGACACGCTCCTTGTTGATATGGGCCGGCAGGGGTAACTGGACCAATATGCCGTGGATGCGGGGGTCTTTATTGAGCTGATCGATGAGCCTTAATAGATCAGCCTCTTTCATCTCCTCAGGGAGTTTATGCTCCTCTGAATAGATCCCGGCAGAGCGGCAGGCCTCCCCTTTATTTTTGACATAAACCATGGATGCCGGATTCTCGCCGACAAGGACCACTGCAAGGCCCGGGTGTATCCCCTTTTTCTTCAGTCCTTCGACCTCTTCCTTCAGACCCTCTCTGATACTCCTGGCAACGGCCTTGCCGTCCATGATGTTCGCTGACATGGTCTATGTTCTCCTGAAATCCAGATGCGGGACAAGGCAGTGCTTGCATTTTTCTAATCCCGTCTGATAACCTCTATCACCCGCTCCTCGGTGATGATCTTATCCATTCTGATATCATGGTCCCCTACAGGGATCTCATCTACAATCTGTGTCTCAAAGGCCAGGGCAAGTAATAACGGCCTCTCCTCCTCTGCCTTGAGCAGCCTGTCATAGTATCCGGCCCCGTAACCGAGCCGGTGACCCCTGGCATCAAAGGCGACCCCGGGGAGCACCATCAGGTCAACCTCTTCAAGGGGGATGAACTTATAGAACTTAGGCCGGGGTTCAAGGATGCCGTGCGTGGTGATCGTCAATTCCTGATCATAGTCCCCGATCCTTGATAAGGATAGGCGCCTGTGCTTCTTGTCAATCACGGGGACGACCACAGTCTTTCCTGCGGAGAGCGCTCCCCTGATCGCACCCTCTGTCATCACCTCACTCCTCATGGTCAGGAAAAAATGGACGACCTTTGCCTGCTGAAATTCCCGGAGATTCCGGAGGGTATCGCATATCCGCCAGCTCCGTTCAATCCTCTCTTCGTGAGGGAGGCTGTCTCTCTTTTTGATGACCTCCCGCCTCAGCTCCTGCTTTAAGGTTGCGATCACATCACCATCCTCTTCTTCTCAGCCCTGAGTTTGCGCTCAAAAACGTTCAGATGCAAGGAAGGACATCGGATTTGAGTCGAGGCGTACTTCCTGTACGTTGAGGCTCAAATCCGATGGCCTGACGCCGCAGATGGACGTTTTTCAGCGCAAACCTGCTCTCAGCATTTCCTCTGCATACCTCAACGCCCCCTTTGTCTTATCCTTCCCCCCGAGCATCCTGCCGACTTCTTTGATACGCCCCTGGCCATCCAATCGCTTTATGCTTGTGGTCACCCGGTTATCCGTCATCACCTTTTCCACACTGTAGTGGGTGCCAGCCATGGCGGCTATCTGCGGTAGGTGGGTCACACAGCATACCTGATGATCTCCCGATAGTTGTTTCAGCCTCCTGCCGACCTCTTCCGCCACCCTACCCCCGATCCCCGTATCCACCTCGTCAAATATCAGCGTCTGTACACTGTCCACTGCCGACAACCGGCTCTTGATGGCCAGCATCAGCCTTGAGAGCTCCCCGCCCGATGCGATTTTAGCCAGCGGCCTCGGCTCTTCACCCACGTTGGCAATCAAAAACTCCACAGAATCGATCCCATTCTGTGAAAGGGGAACTCTCTCAATACCTACAGAGAATTTCATATTCTCCATCTGTAAAAGTGTGAGCTCCTGAGCGATCTCCCTCTCAAGGGCCTTTGAACTCTTCTCCCTTAACTTTGAGAGATCAGCCGCCTCCTGAGTGGTCTTCTCTGAGACCTCTTCGATCTCTCCTCTGAGGGCCTTGATATCCTGATCTGAATATTCCAACCCTGCGAGTTCTTTCTCTATTTTTGATTGATAGGCGAGTATCTCTTCTATGGATGGGCCGTATTTCTTCTTCAGCCTTTCGATTAAATAAAGGCGTTCCTCAATCTTCTCCAGCCTCTCAGGGTCCTGTCTGACCTCATCGCGAAACCTCCGCACCGACTCGGCGGTCTCTCTCAGGGCCGCCTTCGAAGACCTGACCAGTTCTAAACTCACACCCATCCGGGCATCTATCTTCGATATTTCAGCGAGGGTTTCCTCGATCCTGCCAAGCCCTGACAGGATGGCCCTGTCATCCTCATACAGGAGAGAATAGGCCTCATTGCTGAGTGCAGAAAGCCTTTGGGCATTCCCCAGTATCTCCCTCTCTCTTGTGAGTTCCTTGTCCTCGTCCGGCTTGAGCCCTGCCCCTCTTATCTCTGCCAACTGATATCTGAATAATTCCTCTTTCTCTTTTCTTCCTCTGACACCCGCCTCCAATTCATCAAGGCGGGCTTTCAGTTGATTCAGATATCGATATCTCTCCCTTACCCGGTCTCTGTGCCCTGACAGTCCGCCAAAGGCATCCAGATATTCTACATGCCTCTCCTTCTTTAAAAGATTCTGCTGATCATGCTGTCCGTGGATATCGACCAGACCACTGCATATCTCTTCCAGCATTGAGAGGGTTGCGAGGGCCCCGTTGATATAGATCCGGTTCTTACCGCCTTTAGAGATGTTTCTCCGGATCAGGATCTCGTTGCTACCGGCAGGAATACCGTATTGAGTCATCTTTTCAAACAGGCCCGCATCCGTTACCTTTTCAAATATCGCCTCCACGACAGCCTCGTCACTCCCGTATCTCACCACCTCAGCCGCCGCCCTTCCGCCAATCATGATCCCGATGGCATCCACCAGGATCGATTTGCCGGCCCCTGTCTCTCCGGTGAAGACAGTAAACCCTTTTTCAAATTCAAGGCTCATCTCATCGATGATGGCAAAGTCTTTGATCCGTAATGCCTTCAGCACCCCTTACCCTTTCAGCAAATTCTCTATCTTCTCCTTATACTGAGTCTTGGATAGCGCTCCCACGAGTTTATCAACCACCTTTCCATCTTTAAAAAACATCAATGTCGGTATCCCCATAATCTGATAGCGTCCTGCCACCTCGGGATTTTCATCCGTATTGAGTTTCATGATCTTGACCCTTCCCGTATACTCTTTAGCCAATTCATCCACTATAGGAGATACCAGGCGGCAGGGACCGCACCATTCTGCCCAAAAGTCGGTGATCACCAGCCCCTTCACCTGCAAAACCTCAGCGTCCCATGACTCCTTAGTAACTGCCTTTACATCTCCCATCAGAATATCCTCCTTTCCATCCGTTGATTGTCTATAGCCGCCAGTCTGAATAACCTTTTACGACTGGGGCGGTACAATACCCTTGAAGATCTGCCATCCCTTCAGAAGATCAATGGCCCTCTGCAACTGGATATCCTGTTCCTCAGACTCCACTGGAGGTGGTAACGCCTCTGGTCCTTCATCTTTCTTAGGCCCCTCTTTTTGTTCTTCCTCTTCAATGGGGGCTGTCTCATTTCCCAGATGCTTCTTAAGGTCCTTTTCCCGGATAAATTTACCCTCTTTGCCATCCCCCTTTTGGCCGGGTTTTACAAGAATGTCCGGGGTAATACCGGTATTCTGTATCGATATGCCCTTTGGGGTATAGTATTTTGCCGTGGTGAGGCGCATCCCTGATCCGTCGCTTAAGGAGAAGACCGTCTGTACAGAGCCCTTCCCAAAGGTCTGGGTGCCGAGGACGACCCCTCTCTCCCAGTCTTTGAGCGCTCCGGCGACAATTTCTGACGCGCTTGCACTCCCTTCATTCACAAGGACCACTATCGGATAGTCCTCTCTGGCCTTCGTCGCCGCGGACAGATATTCCTCCTTGTCGTCGTCTCTCCCTTTTACAGAAACGATAAGCTTGCCCTCCTTGATGAAGAGCTCAGCGACCTGTACCGATACTTTTAACAGCCCTCCGGGATTATTCCTCAAATCCAGGATGAGAGAATTATTCCTCAAATCCAGGATGAGAGACTTCATCTCCTGCTTTTCCAGATCATCCAGCGCATCTTTCATATCCTCAGCGCTCCGTTCCTGGAATTGGGTAAGACGGATATAGCCGATATGGCCCTCCAGCATCTTATGCTTGATACTCTTGACCTTGATGATGTCCCGTGTAATGGTAAATTCCAGGGGGTCTTTCTCTCCCTCCCTCATGATGGTCAGGATAACCTTAGTCCCTTTAGGCCCCCTCATCTTTTCCACGGCTGTCGTAAGGGTGAGGTCTCTCGTGAGTTCCTTATCGATCTTGAATATGTGATCGCCTGCCTTAATCCCGGCATCCCAGGCCGGTGTGTCCTCAATCGGGGCGATCACGACAAGCTTCTTGTCCTTGATGCTGATCTGTATCCCCAATCCGCCAAACTCCCCCTTTGTGTCCACCTGCATCTCTTTGTATGCAGCCGGCTCCATGAAGCTTGTGTGGGGATCAAGCTCTGAGAGCATCCCCTTGATGGCGCCGTACACAAGATCCGTCGTCTTTGTCTCTTCTACATAAGTTTTCTGGACAAGGGACAGGGCCTCTGCAAATACCCGGAGTTCTTCGTAACTCTCACCCCCTAAGACAGGGGCCCCTATGCCTTTGCCGAAGATAATCCATACCCCGGCGATAAGAACAAGCGTTGATATCGCTAACCCTTTTTTCCATCTGCTTTTCTTGCTGTACATACGATAATTCCCTCCCACTATTAAAAAGTTTATCCTTTGTTTGAGCTAAGCCAGGCTAACGGATCCACCGGCTGCCCGTTATAACGAATCTCAAAGTAAATACCCTCTCTGTCAGAGAGGGTATCACTGTCATTCCCTGCCACAGCGATCTCCTGCCCCCTTTTTACCTTATTCCCCTTGGAGACAAGAAGCCTCGATGCATGGGCATAGACAGAATAATAACTATGACCATGGTCTATTATAATGAGAAGTCCATACCCTTTGAGCCAGTCTGCATAGACTACAACCCCGTCATAGACAGCACTGACATCTCTGTCCCGGCCTGAGGCGATCTCGATCCCCTTTTTATAAACATAGGCATCAAACTCCGGATGCTTTTGACGGCCAAACTTAGACACAACATTTCCTGCCAGAGGCCATGCCAATCTCCCCTTCGCCTTCTCAAACCCTGTATTCAGCAATGAGGCTTGACTGCGTTTGCTCTCGTAAGATGCGATCAAATTCTTAAGGGCTGCAGAGGTCTCTGCCAGTCTTTTTAATTCCTGTTCATATTCGGCCTTCTTTTCCTGTATGCTCGCGAGTTTGACGTGGCCCGCTTTTACATCTCTCTCAACCATCACCTTATCTTTAAGCAATTGGTCCTTCTCTGTCAACAAGGCGTGATGCCTTCTGTTCAGCCGTAAGAGGCTATCCTCCAACACATCAACATCCTGACCGAGACCTCTCAGTTCCCGGTTGACTTCACCCACCAGTCTGTCTTCATATTCTGACCGCATCATAAAATCATGGTAATCCGCTGAGGCAAGAAGGACCCCTCCGAGTCCCCGATTTCTGCTCATATGCGACGTATAGACAACTCTCAGAAAATCTTTCATCCTTCTCTTCTTTGCTGTTATGTCGGAGATCATCCCATCGATATCACCCTGCAGACGGTCTATCTCTTTCCCCTTTGAATCGATATTCCCCGTAATTTCTTTAATATCTCTCCTCTTGCTGCTCAGGTCCTTTTCTTTGACCTTTATCGTCTGTTTTACCCTCTTCTCCTCTACAGCAGCCTTGCTGGATGCATTTTTCTTCTCATGGATCTGCTTGTTGATATTCTCTAATCTTTTCTGGCTCTCCTCTATCTCTTCTTCGATGCCCTGACCTTCCACTCCTTTGATATCGTTAGTCTTTGCAAATACACCCTTATTGCTATTTAAGCATAAAATCAAAATTATAGCTACCCCCAAATATCTCCCGACTGAAACCCAGCTCCCAAAACACCCCAGTAAGACACCCGCCCCGATAAGAAGGGCTATAACCTCCCAGGGGATGAACATAAACTCTATTCCGCCAAGCCAGACATAAGCCGCAGCAGGTATCTTATATAAGATAAGTTTATATGTAAAGAAGAGCATCCCAATGGAGCCTATGGCGCTGATCAGACCTAAAAATCCGCCTTCTATGATAAACGGGACTTTTATAAACAGGTTCGTAGCCCCGACAAACTTCATGATCTCTATCTCTTTATGTCTCGTCAAAAGGGTGAATTTGATCGTATTGGAGACGATGAAAAGGACCACCAGCAGCATGATGCCGCCCACGATGACCCCTATGATCTTTGCGGTCGCAATAAGGACATCGAGCTTCTCTACCCACTCCTCGCCATAATCGATCTTCTGGATCTCTTTGATCCCTTTGAGTCTGTTTACAAGGGTATTGATCCCCTCAGGGGTCCTGGCGTCCTTCGTCAGACTGATCCTGAAAGAATCCGGCAGGGGATTCTCTCTTAACTCCTTTACCATCTCCTGTATACTCGCCATATCCCGCGAGAGTATCTCAAGGGCATGATCCTTTGAGATATAGGTAATCCCTTCAACCTCTTTCAATCCGGCAATCTCCTCCTGGATACGCTGCAGACGGTCAGGGGATACATTGTTTTCAAAAAAGGCAATGACCTCCATGTCACTCTTCAAGGTCTCCGCCAACAGGTGTAGATTGTATAGGGTGAGGAGAAACATACCAAAAACGAGGAAGATGATGGAAATGATCCCGACCGCAGCAGCCGTCGTATACCGGTTATATACAATCTGGGAAAAGGCCGCTCTCAGGCCTTCAAATAATTTCATCTCTGACGGTTTCCTTAAGCGCTATAACCCGCTTGTGCATCCTCTGCACCATCTCATCGTTATGAGTCGCTATCACAATCGTTGTACCCGTTTGATTGATCTTCTCAAAGATCCGAAATACCTCCCATGCGCTGTCTCTATCCAGATTACCCGCAGGCTCATCCGCCGCCAGGACCAGCGGGTCATTGACGATGGCCCTGGCGATAGCAACCTTCTGCTGTTCACCGCCCGATAGGGTTGAAGGGACAACATCTATCTTATCAGACATCCCAACCAGCCTTAAAGTCTCTGTAACCCGATACCCGATCTCCTTCCCGGGAAATCCCACAACCCTGAGTGCAAGGGCGATATTTTCAAAGACACTCTTGGAGGGAAGGAGCATGGGATCCTGAAATACAAATCCAATGGTACGCCTTATAAAGGGAATTCGCGATCTCCTTACCAAAGAAAGGTCTTCCTCCTGAAAGAGGACCTGGCCGCTGTCAGGCCTTTCACTGCAGAAGAGGAATTTAAGTAATGTACTCTTCCCCGAACCGCTGGGACCGCTGATAAAGACAAATTCCCCTTTATCAATATGGGCTGTAAAATCTCTGATGACAGGAACCCCGCCATATATCTTGGTGACATTATTAAACTGGATCACTGCTCACCGTAAGTTTGATGAACTCGTAAAAATCCTCAGATGTCACCCTGAGCGAAGCGAAGGGTCTGATAACCCATTGTTTTATCAGATTCTTCGCTTCGCTCAGAATGACAAATAGCGCTTCTGGCAATTTTTTTACGAGTTAATCAAGTTTAATCCCCCCATCCCCTCATTGCCCATAAACCTCCTGGATCATCTCTTCATGCTGTTCTCTCATCAGCTTTTCTACAACCCCCTTCAGATCTTCCCTGTCCAGCAAATAGACATAGCTTGTCTTTTTGGAAGAGACGATCACACCTCCGCAGAAGATACGGGTCAGGATTATCGGGTTGGAAATACCCCCGTCCTCTGTCTGAACGTGATAGGCCTTTCCATTGTGTCCAATCTCGCTGTTCAGGCCGGTTACCATGAAAAATCTTCCCGCAGTTCAAAGGCATCCCGGATGACCTCTATCTCCCCATCACAGATAGAGACGACATCGAAGCGTACCGGGGAATGGGTCAACCGTTTTTCAGTGAGGTAAGTGACCGCCACTTTACCAATGCGCTGCTGCTTTTTGGAATCCACGGCTGACGAAGGAGGACCGTAGGAGGGGTTATTCCTTGTCTTGACCTCAACGAAGACCAGCGTGTTTCCATCTTTGGCGATGACATCAATCTCCCCAAAACGGTTTTTATAATTTTTCTCCACGATCCTGTAGCCGTTATTCCTTAAGTATCCTGCCGCGATCTCCTCCCCGTCACGCCCTATTGCCCTTGTGCTCTCCCTCTCCATATCCTTAAACCTGAGGGTACGGACCCAGGAGCTTCTTTAAGAAGCTCTTCCTGTGAATGATGGAAGGACCGTAAAGCCTCAGCCGGCTGACATGGTCCCTCGTGGCATAACCCTTGTGAGTCATAAAATTATATTGCGGAAACACAGAGTGCTCTTCTGTCATCAGACGGTCTCTGGTCACCTTGGCCACAATAGATGCGGCTGCTATCGAGATACTGAGCATGTCTCCCTTAATGATGGGCCGTTGGGGTATTCTGGAATCAGAAAGTGATACGGCATCAATCAGCAGGTAATCCGGGGAAATTTTTAAATCTCTGACGGCCATTTCCATAGCCCTGATCGTTGCCCTGAGGATGTTTACCCTATCGATATCTTCATTGCCTACAACCCCTATCCCCGTCGCCAGCGCATGTTGATGGATTACATGATAGAGGACCTCCCGCCTCGCGGGAGTTAATTTCTTTGAATCATTCACCCCGTCTATTATCAGTCCGGGAGGCAGGATGACCGCCGCCGCAACCACGGGTCCTGCAAGGGAACCCCGGCCTACCTCATCAATCCCTGCTATGAGTCGGTAACCCTGCCTGTAGGCCTCATGCTCAAAGGATAGATCGGGAACCGGCACCCCTTATTCCTCGCCTGTTGTACCAGCCTTTGTCTCTGTCACTGTCTTTGCCGCTGCCGCACCCGCTCTCCCAAATGTCTCTTTTTCTTCAATGCGCATATTCCGGCCCTTCTTCCCCCTCAGATAATACAGCTTTGCCCTGCGCACGCGGCCTTGTCTGATGACCTTAATGTCCTGGACAACGGGGGAATAGATCGGGAAGATACGCTCCACCCCAACACCGTAGGCGATCTTTCTGACCGTGATCGTCTCCCGGGTATTCCGTCCCCTCCGCGCAATGACATTCCCCTCAAATACCTGCGTACGCACCCGGTCCCCTTCAATGACCTTCACAAAAACCTGTACCGTATCCCCGATGTTGAAGGGGGGGATACTCTTCTGGATCTGCTGTTTTTCAATCCGTTCGATCGTGGCATTCATAATGATTCCTCCTCCTTGATCTCTTCAAGTAGTTCTCTGTCTTCCTCTGTAAGAATCTCGCCGGACAGGAGGTCCGGCCTCTTTCTCACCGTATTCAACAAGGCCTGCCTTCTCCTCCATCGTCTTATATTTTCATGATCCCCCGAGACCAACACCGGGGGGACCTGCACCCCCCGGAACTCAGACGGCCTGGTATAGTGCGGGTAATCCAGGATACTGTTAAATGACTCCTCCTCTATAGAGGAACTGTCTCCAACCACGCCGGGGATAAGCCTCACCGCAGAATCTATCACCACCAAAGCCGCAAGCTCCCCGCCTGTCAGTACATAATCCCCTATGGAGATCTCCTCAGGGGAAAGGATTATTTTAACGCGCTCATCTATCCCTTCGTAATGTCCGCACAAAAATACGATCCTGCGCTCCTCCCTGCTTAACTCATGGGCTGTTGTCTGATCGTAACGCCTCCCCTGCGGGGATAAAAGTATAATCCGAAGATCCTTCTCCTCCTCTCTGATAAAGTCAACGGCCTTAACAATAGGCTCTGCCTTCAGGACCATTCCGGCGCCGCCGCCATAGGGAGAGTCATCCGCCGTACGGCGCTTATTCGCGGTAAAGTCCCGGATATCGGTTACCCTGACATCCAGCAGCCCCTTGTCCCTCGCCCTCTTCAGGATGCTCTCATCGAGCGCTGAAGAGATCATGCGGGGGAAGAGTGTCAGAACATCACAGCGCATCTTTATCTGAAATTATAATCTGAAATTATAAAAGCCCCTCCATCACAGAAATGATCATCCGCTTCGCCTTCGTATCCACCTCTTTAACCACATCCTGGATGGCGGGTATCATATATTCCTTATTATTCTGATCCTTCACGACATACACATCATTACTCCCTGTGGAGAGGATATCTACGATCCTTCCGAGATAACGCCCGTCACCGGTATAGACCTCCATGTCCATGATCTCGAAATGATAGTAGCAATCTTCAGCTAACTGCGGCACCTCTTTCTCAGGAACCGTGATATAGCCCCCGACGATCTCCTCTGCCTCAGAGACCGATATCGCCGGAGTAAAGGAAATTCTCAGACCGCCTCTGACGGCGCTGACACCCTTCAGAGAGTACTCCTTTCTCTCTCCAGACCTTTTTTGTATCGTTACCTTCCGCAGGGTGGTATAACGATCCGGCACATCCGTAAGGGGAATCACCTTAACATCGCCCTTTATCCCACAGGTCTTTGCGATGTAACCTATGGAGACAAAACCCCTGTCACCGGCCTGATCTATTCCAGGATCTCCAGTACGCACCTTTTACCCAGCTTCGTCCCTGCCGCACTCAGGATGGTCCTCATCGCCCTTGCTGTCTTGCCCTGTTTACCGATGACCTTGCCCAGGTCTTCTTGTGCCACCCTCAGTTCCAGCACCGTTGTCCTTTCCCCTGTCACTTCTGCAACACTCACCTCAGAGGGTTTGTCCACAAGCGCCTTGGCCATGTACTCAACTAGTTCTTTCATCGCAACCACCTCCATTTAATATTAAATGACAGTAGGACCTGCCTTAGGTCTATAGACTGCTTGAGGAAGTCTTCCGAACTTCATTGAATTTTTTTATAACACCGCTTTTCTTTAAGAGCTGCCGGACCGTGTCCGAGACTTGAGCCCCTTTTGTCAACCAGTATAATGCCCTGATCTCGTTTATCTTAATGCCGGGCGGGTCCACAAGGGGATCATAGGTTCCCAGGATGTCCAGGAATCTCCCATCCCTCGGCATACGAGAGTCTGCCACCACCACCCTGTAGTAAGGACTTTTCTTTCTCCCCATCCTCGTGAGACGTATTGTTGTAGCCACTACTTCACCTCCTTTTTAATAAGGGTTTTATAAGGACACCCCTTTGTGCCCGTCGATAATCTCTTTCATCCTCTCTGGTAACACCTCAAAATCCCGGTCTGAGACCATAAGGCACGTATTGAGTCTGGCCTCTATGGGTATCTTCTTTGTCTGATTCCATTTTTGAATCCTTTCCCGAAGCCTCTGGATAAATTTCTGGGCCTTAATCTCATCCGCACCGTAGAGGAGTATGATATATTCATCATCCCCGTAACGGGCCGCCACATCCACGTCTCTTATCGTCTCCTTAATAACCTTCCCGGCCCCCTTTAATATCTCATCCCCTGCCTTACTCCCCAGCTTATTATTGATCTCCTGAAGTTTCTCTACATCGAGCATCAGAAGCGCCAGTGTGCCGCCATGCCGGTGTGCCCTCTTGGCCTCTATATTGTAGAGCTCTTCAAAGTATTGCCTGTGATAGAGATGCGTGAGGGGGTCCAGCCTCTCCCCTGCCAGAACCCTCTCCTCCAGATACAGTTTTTCAATGTCATTTTTAATCATGACGGCCGCGTAAGAAGCGCCCGCCATTGAGGGTATAGATACACATTGGCCGGAGAGGATCACCGGCTGTCCTGATTTGGTCATTACCTTCACTTCCAACGGGTCCACAGTCCCGCCGGCATTCTCCTGCATCACGACCTGTTTGGGACAACTCCCTTCACAGATCTGATTGCCCTCCTGGTCGAAACACAAGAAAAGCTCTGTACACAGCTTCTGTGATTCCACCTCAGATTTCGACCATCCTGAGATCGTCTCCGCAGCATAGTTCATCGCCACGATCTTCCACTCCTTATCCAGGATAAATATCCCATCGGATGCAAAATTAAAGATGTCCTTTAAAATGAGATTGTTCAGATCAAATTCCATAATAAATCCCCTTAACAGGTTGCTGAAAAAATCTTGCACTGTCACCCTGAACGAAGTGAAGGGTCTGATAACTCTTTGTTTATCAGATTCTTCGCTTCGCTCAGAATGACAATCTTGGACATCGCAAGACTTTTTTCAGCAACCTGTTATGAGAAGAGGCTCCGTGCCTTCTGCATCATGGAGAACTTCCCTTTTCCCCCGGCAAGGCTTTTGACCATCTTCCGGGTCTGTAAAAACTGTTTAAGCAGCCGGTTGACCTCCTCCACACGGGTGCCGCTCCCCTTGGCAATACGTCTCCGCCGGCTGCCGTCAATGATCGTATGATCTCTCCTCTCCCTAAGCGTCATCGAGTTCATGATCGCCTCAACGTGTTTGAGGCCGTCCTCAGGGATATCCCCCCCGGCCTTCTGAAGCATCCTGCTGCCGCCCGGAATCATGGCGATGAGGTCTACAAGAGAGCCCAGTTTTTTCATCTGTTTTAGCTGTGTCCTGAAATCTTCAAGGGTAAAATTATTGCCCTTAAGATTACCCTTTAAGTTTTCAACCTCTTCAAGGGAGTAGGTACGCTCTGCCTTCTCGATCAGAGAGAGGACATCGCCCATACCGAGTATCCTTGAGGCCATCCGGTCCGGGAAAAAAGGCTCCAACTGGTCCAGTTTCTCACCCATACCCAGGAGACGGATAGGCTTGCCTGTCACCTGTCTGATAGACAGGACGGCCCCGCCCCTTGCATCCCCGTCCAGCTTCGTCAAAATGACCCCGGTAATATCAAGGGCCCCGTTAAAATGGGTTGCAATGTTGACCGCATCCTGGCCGGTCATGGCATCCACGACCAAAAGAATCTCGTGAGGCCGGACCTTGTCTTTTATGGAAACCAGCTCTTTCATCAGGTCTTCGTCAATATGGAGCCGGCCTGCCGTATCCAGGATCACGACATCATGACCATACTTCTGTCCGTATTCGACACCCTCACGGCACACGGCCACGGCATCCTTCCCTGCCCCAGGAGTAAAGACCGGGACCTTCAGCCCCTCTCCGAGGACCTCAAGCTGTCTTACTGCGGCAGGCCTTCGGATGTCTGCCGCCACAAGCAGGGCCTTCCTCCCATCCTGCCTGAACATCCTTGCCAGCTTTCCTGCCGTCGTCGTCTTCCCGGAACCCTGAAGCCCTGCCAGCATAATGACCGTCGGTGGATTCGGTACCAGCGGTATCCCCTTCCCTTTTTCACCCATGACAGAGCAGAGCTCTTCATAGACCACCTTGACAACCTGCTGTCCGGGAGAAAGGCTTTCCATGACCTCCCGGCCCATGGCCCTCTCTTTCACCTTTTCAATGAAGGACTTGACCACCCTGAAGTTGACATCCGCCTCCAGGAGGGCCAGACGGACCTCCCTCAGCCCCTCGTCGAGATCCTTCTCCGTCAATATCCCCCTGCCCTTAAACTTTTTCAGGACAGCGTCTAATTTGGATGTGAGACTTTCAAACATATTTCAATACGCAATCACATATTTCGCCGATTATATCAAACCATACGAGTTTAGAGAACTTCAGGTGAGTTGTCAAGAACTAAACCACCATCTCCCGGCCCTCACCCCGAGGAATTGTCCCAGGACCGATACCGCGAGGGTGTAAGGGATCACCCTGTACGTAAGGCCCTCTATGACCCTGATAAGGACGATAGGTACAATTGGAAGGTGTATACACAATAACCATCCTATTGAATATTTACGCATCCTTGAACGGAGCATCCCGAAAGGGAAGTTCAGTATAAAGGCCACCCCCCCGATCAGGAGCAACGCCCGGTTAATCATCATCGTATTGAATAAAATAATCTATTTCGTGGCCAAAAGTCAAGCGAAGGCAAGAGAAAAGGGGACAGATTTATTTTCCGGCACTGCCGGAAAATAAATCTGTCCCCTTTTCTATATTACTCCCCGTTCTCCTCCAGGATAGGGTAGGCAATGTTGGTGATGTGGGAATTGATCCGCTTCAGGTTGCTCAGGACGTCCAGGTGAATGGCGCTCGTATCCACCGACTCCTGCAGCCCCTCATGCAGCCAGAGAAGATTATGATACTGTGCTCCGGGAATTTCCTCGACTCACTCATGAAGACAGCCTGGCAAATGTTTTAAGGGATGCCGGCAATACCAGATTTGCTAAAGGACAGGCTATCGGGTCCTGCCTCTTTTGGCCACTAACCATGCCATATAGTTTATTGCTTCCTCAAGTTCCTTATTCGTAAGCGTTTCTGCCATAGCCAATAGCCGTTTCTGTTTTGTATGATACGTCGCCCGCGGATCCTTAACCTTTTGTGGCAACTCATTCTTATCTTTATAAAGTTCGGCCATTGAGCAGTTCAAGGCCTTAGCGACCCTCATCTGTATGGTTTTCCCCGCAGGTTTATGGAATGCCTCTATCTGATCAAGTATCCCATAAGCTATCCCTGCTTTTTCTTCCAATGTCCTGCGGTCAAATCCATGCAATTCTCGTAACCTCCTGATATTCATGGCAACCAGCCTGTCTATTTGTGTAATCTTTCTCTTAGTCATATTACGCAAATGACTATAGTTGACCATAACCTAAAACAAAATTACTGAAACGGTAATAAATAGCTTGACATTGATATTACTGATATGGTAAGCATAGCGCCTAAGGAATAAGTCAAAGTGCTACCCTTTTTTGTGGGAATATACGGAAGGTTAAGGGCAGAAAGCAGAACTTTAGAGTACCTTCTATCAGGGCAAACTGTCCATGAGGACAGGGCGCAAAGCCACGGGGCTTATCCAATGTTTTTTTCCTTAAATTCCCCCCTTTGAAAAAGGGGGGGCCGGGGGGATTTAAACGTAAGGAGAACCAAGCAAGCCGGGCTGCCGAGGTAAGCCGGGCTGCCGAGGTAACAATCATTTTATTGTTATTTCAGCAGTCCGGCTTTTTGTTTATGGGACGTTATACAAGAGGTTAAATTAAGGACAATAGCGATCATCAAGGGAGGGTTTTCAATGGACTCGGCTAAATGTAGATGTTTGTGGTTAGGAAATGTGATTGCTCAAGTACTACTACTCACTTTTGTGTTGCTAATCCTATCATTAAAAGCCGAGGGAGGGATATGGACTCCGGCAGGCGGCCCTGATGGCGCTTTGGTAAAACAGCTCGCCATTTCTCCGAATTATATAGCCGACCAAACAATAGTTGCTATTTCAGGATCGCCTAGTTATGGTATCCTTTTCAAATCGACGAATGGCGGATCTTCATGGTTTCCATTAAATACAGGAAACAAGGGGCTTGATACAGTCGCCTTTTCGCCAAACTATGCAGTTGATCAGACAATTTTTGCCGGTGGCCCTGTCGGGGTTCTAAAAACAACAAATGGGGGGACAACATGGAACTCTATAATGACAAATGTTTATACAACAACTATAACGATCTCACCGAACTATTCAGTTGATCAGACTATTTTTGCTGCAACAAATTTTGAAATACTGAAATCGACTGACGGAGGCATGTCCTGGCTCAATATAACTCCTGCTGGGGTATGCGCTGGTTGCGGAATTGGTTATAGTTCAATAGCCACCTCTCCAAATTATGCGATAGACCGAACTGTGTTTGCAACTATATCTGCTCCATCATACATGACGGGGTTGTATAAATCTACAGATGGAGGCAACAGCTGGAACATAGTAAATACTGCATCCAATACAGTTAATGCAGTATTCTTATCGCCAAACTTCGTTACAGATCAAACTCTTTTCGCTTTTTCCTCTTCTGTCATAATCAAGTCAATTGATGGGGGGACTTCATGGAGTGTCGTGAGTACGGGGCTTCCTAACGGTCTTGTCAAATCCGTAGCTGTTTCTCCCAATCAGACACTTTTTGTGGGCATGAACGCTATGCATAGCGATTGGAATACCGTTCAGGGGCTTGGGATATTCAAATCTACTGACGGGGGAATATCATGGACCGCAGTGAACACCGGTTTGACAAACCTTGAAGTTAACTCTATCGCTCTTTCTCCAAACTATACTGTTGATCAAACACGTTTTGCAGGCACCTACGATAGCGCAGGAGTTTTTAAGTCAACCGATGCAGGAGTATCTTGGGGTGTGGTGAATTCAGGGC
>JACROQ010000121.1 GCA_016214375.1 Nitrospirota bacterium
CAAGGTGTACTGGAACGTCATCGCCTACAACATCCGAGTTATGACTGGGGCATATCTCGCAAAGATGCGATCTGAGATGCAATGATTGGAAGAAAATGTACACGACAAAAAATCTTCGAGGGATACCTATGCCCAAAATCGGGAAAAAACGGGGTGTGGATACTGTTGATGAGAAACAGGGCACAAAACACCGAGAAAATGCCCGGCCTCCAAGTGACGTTTCATGTCCGGGAATAAGGAAAACATGAGTTTATACACAGACTCTAATTAGAGTTCCATAATATGCGATTGTTATTACCTTTGGGAATCCTCCCCTGGAAAAACCACCAGCGCCGAAATTAATTATCCCGATGTTATCAAGGTGAGTTAATGTGCTGAAACTTATTCCATTTCGATTATAGATACTTTTCTCTCCTCCATAAATGTGATAAATAAGTGGTGCCAGCTCATTATTACCGAACTGCCATGCAAAAACGCACAAAGAAGTAAATAAATGAGCCTCCTCTTTGCTAAGGGTAGAGACAATCTCTATTGTTCTTTTAGAGAATGACCCCGGCCTGTTTGCCTCTCCAGCCAAGATCCTTGCCCATAAACATTGCATTTCTTTATCCGAAATCAACTTGCCCTTTTCAAAAAAATTAAAAATCCAATCTTCCTCAATACCTTCTGGCTTAGCATCATCCCTGAGATCATTAAGGGCTTGTCTCGTAATACTTTCAATATTCTCCTGCTTTTTCGTTTCTTCAAAAAGAAGTCTCCGCATAGCCCGATGCTGGATCTCCGTGATTTTAATATCAGACAAAGCTTTAATTTCACCAGCTTCAGCTTCAGCCTTTGCGATGCGCTTAATTTGCCAAGGAAGGGCTAAGCCACCGATGGCATCAGAAATTTTCTCAACAAGGACCGTTGCCGGTTTTGATAGGTCACCAAAATTAATTAGAGAATTACCGTTACTCATAAGTTTCGCCCTTTACCTATTAGGTGCAACTGGACTATAACAAATATAGTAAAAATGGGCAATAGTAGGGAAAAGCTTGAAGGGGAGGGTATATTCAACCCGCCTCGCGCCAGTTTTTTCCTGTCCCTGTATCCACCTTGAGCGGGACAGACAGGGGATAGGCTCCCTCCATTTCCTCGATTACAAGGCTTCTCATAAACTCCATCTCCTCTGCCGTGACTTCAAAGAGGAGCTCATCGTGAACCTGGAGTATCATCCTGCCTCTCAAGCCCTCTGTCTGAAGCCTTCTATGGATCCGTATCATGGCGAGCTTGATGATGTCTGCGGCGCTCCCCTGGATAGGGGTGTTGATCGCAATCCTCTCGCCAAACTGCCTGATGCTGTTATCGCTGCTCGCCAGCTCCGGCAGATAACGCCGTCTCTGGAGGAGTGTCGTGACATAGCCGTCTTCCCTTGCCTGTGCCAGGGTCTTTTCGATAAACTCCCGGACCCCTTTGTGTCTGGTGAAGTAGTTATCGATATACTCCTTTGCCTCCTGTTGGGAGATACCGATATCCGATGCCAGTCCAAAGGGACTCATCCCGTACACAATGCCGAAGTTGACCGCCTTTGCCCTGCGGCGCATCTCAGGGGTGACCTCCGCAGGAGAGAGTCCGAAGATCTCTGCCGCGGTCCTCGTATGGATGTCCTCACCCTGCTGGAATGCGGACGTCAACAGCTCATCCCCGGACATGTGGGCCAGGATACGGAGTTCGATCTGGGAGTAATCCGAGGATAAGAATACACATCCCTCTTCTGTCGTAAAGGCCTCCCGGATCCGCTGTCCCATATCCGTCCGTATCGGGATGTTCTGGAGATTGGGCTTGCTGCTCGACAACCTCCCTGTGGCCGTTACCGCCTGGCTAAAGGAGGTATGCACACGGCCGGTGGCCGGATTGATCAGTCCGAGGAGGGCGTCTACATAAGTAGATTTGAGTTTTGCAATCTGCCGATAGCTGAGTATCTCCGCCGGGAGCTCATGCTGGAGGGCAAGCCCTGTCAGTACCGTCTCATCTGTCGAATAGCCCGTCTTGGTCTTCCTGATAGGTTTCAGACCTAATTTCTCAAACAGGATCCCGGCGAGCTGTTTCGGGGAGTTGATGTTGAACTCCTCCCCGGCAATGGCATAGATCCTCCGGCATATCGCCACCATATTCCGGTCCATCTCCCCTGAAAGCATCCTGAGGATATCCGGGTCCACCCGTATGCCTGCCATCTCCATATCCGCCAGGACCCCGGCCAGGGGGATTTCAATGTCGTAGAAAAGATCCCGGACGCCTGTCTCCACAAGCCTCTCCTCAAGGATGCCGGCAAGCCGCCAGATAAAATCGGCCCGGCGGCAGGCTAAGGAATTCGAGGCTTCAGATCCCGGGGCGCCCCCGCTACCTGTACCTGTAATCTCCTGGAGATACTCAAGGGCAATACTCTCCATGCTGTGATCGGCCCGTCCGGGATTCAGAAGATAGGAGGCAATCATGGTATCAAAACCATATCCCTCCGGTCTGAGGCCGGAGCGTTTAAGCAGGATCATCTGCCTCTTGATGTCATGGGAATACTTCCTGATCTCTGCACTCTCAATAAAGGGCGTCAACTGCCTAAGCCATTGCCGAAGATAGGCCTGATCCGTGGCAGGGACACACCATGCCTCCTTATCCTTAAAGGAGATGCCGATGCCGGCGATCTCTGCCGTCATGAAGTCCGGAGAACCGGCGTCAACATGAATGGCACACCTCCTGATCTCCTGCACCTTCTCCAATAGGGTTACATCCTCCGTCTCCGGGGACAAGACCCTGTAAAGCCCGCCACTCTCCCCAGTCTGGGGTGGTGTGAAAAGCCTGAGGAGACCCGGGAACTCCAGCTCCCTTAAGAGCGCTATCATCTTGATAGGATCAGGATTAGAGAGTTTTAGACTGTCGTAGTCGATCCGGATGGGGAGCCCGGTATGGATCAACGCGAGCTCCCTGCTGAGCCTGGCATTCTCTGTCTGCTCCTGCAACAGGCTGCGGAGCTTTGGCTTTTTCACCTCTTCAAGGCGCGCCAGGAGGTTCTCTACCGTTCCAAATGTGGTAATAAGCTCTTTGGCCGTCTTTTCTCCAATCCCTGTGACCCCGGGGATATTATCGATGGAGTCGCCCATGAGGGCCATCATCTCAACGACCTGTGAGGGGGTCACGCCAAACCTCTCCAGGACATCAGACTCCCCATAGAACTTATCCTTCATGGGGTCATAGACCCGGACGTGCGGGGTGACGAGCTGGAGCATATCCTTATCCCCTGTCACGATGATGACCTCATAGCCATCTTGTTCCCCCTTCCTGGCCGCAGTCCCTATCACGTCATCCGCCTCGTACCCCTCCAGGATGAGAAGGGGGATATTAAAGGCCTCCACGATGCGATGGATATACGGGATCTGTACGGACAATGCATCGGGCATCCTGGGCCTCTGCGCCTTGTACGCCTCATAGACCTCGTGACGTTTGGTAGGACCTTTGGAGTCAAAGGCGACGGCTATGAGTCCCGGCCCCTTTTCATTCAGGATCTTGATGAGCATATTTGTGAAGCCATAGACGGCATTGGTAGGAAGGCCCTTTGAGGTGGAAAGCCCCTTGATCGCATAGTAGGCCCGGTATATATACGAATTTCCGTCTATGAGGTACAATTCTGACATGATTTTTGCATTGTAAATCTTTTGTTTACCCTTGACAAGGGATACGGCTTATTTATAGTATAACAGGCTGCTGAAAAAGGCATAAAATACCATCGAGTGTCATTCTGAGCGAAGCGAAGAATCTGATAAACAAAGAGTTATCAGACCTTTCACTTCGTTCAGGGTGACATCGCAAGACTTTTTCAGCAGCCTATTAAACGGTTAATATGAACATCGGGAAAATCTTCTCTCCTCTGATTGCGGTTGTCATAGCGCTTCTTATATACCAGTCCTATAATATCTATGCCGAGAATGAGCCGGTTGAGGGGGTAGTAGAAGAGACAGCGCCCCCGGCGCCTGCGGAAGAGACGATGCCCCTGCCGCCCGTGGAAGGGACAGCACCCCTGCCTCCGGCTGAGGCAACTGCCCCGCTCCCTCCTGCCGAGGGGACAGCCCCGCCTCTGATCGAGATTCCTGTCCCTGTGCATCCTCCAAAGGAGGAGATGTTCTGGTTATCGCCTCCTTCAGAAAGGAAAAAAGAGTACGTGGGCATGGAAAAGTGCCGCAGTTGTCATACGACCCAATATGACAAATGGAACGAGACCCTCCATGCAAAATGGCAGCCGAGCTTCACCTCTCCTGAAAAGACAAAGAAGGCCAGGATGGAATGTGAGACCTGTCATGGACCAGGGAGCCTCCACGTTGAAGACTATAAAGAGCGTCTGTTTATAACCACCTTTGGCACTCAATCCAAGGACACAAGGGAAGAGCAAAATGCCGTCTGTCTGACGTGTCATAATAAGGGGAGTCTCTATTACTGGGACGGGGGAATCCATGGCAGGACACAGCGATGTGTGGATTGCCATCAGGTCATGGAGAAGGTGTCGGGGCAGAATCTTCTGAGCAGGGCCTCTGAAAAAGAGCTTTGCCTCAGATGCCACTTGCAGAAAAAGGCCACGACCCTCCGCTCTCCTCACCTCTCTCAGGATGCCGCGAAGATGACCTGCTCCACCTGTCACGCCCCGCATGGATCGGATACCCCCGGGCTTCTGTCTGCCTCTTCGGTCAATGAGAATTGCTACAGATGCCATGCGGACAAGAGAGGCCCTTATCTGTTCGACCACTTCCCTGTGCAGGAAAACTGCCTTCTTTGTCATGATCCGCATGCCTCTGCGAACAAGTCGCTCCTAAAGATGCGTCAACCGTTCCTGTGCCTTGAGTGTCACAGCAATCTCCCGAATACCCTCCCCTCAAATGCCGACCCTCACAGGGTGCTCGATTCCGGGGGGAGGTATACCTATAACAAGGGGTGCATCAATTGTCATCCAATGATCCATGGCTCCAGGCATCCATCGGGCGCCAGGTTGCAGCGGTGAGAAAAATATGAGACGGATCTTTGCTGTCCTCCTTTTGATTCTGCTTGCCGCCCATGCGGCCTGGTCGCAGGAGGCAGGGGATCATCAAAAACCCCAGAATGAAATAAAGACACAGGAGCTCCAACAGGAATTTGAACAAAAATCCCAACCGGAAATTGAACAGGCCACTCTCAGGTTTGAGCTCTCAACCCGGTTCCAAACCGTAGACCTGGGCACAGGGTCTTCTAAGGCAACAGAGTACCGGTCCCTTCCGGACGGTCTGTATATAGACAACCTCCTCTTTTCCTATGGCTCCCGGCGCCAGGAGTTTGAAGGTGCCGCCGCAAGAATCTCCCCTCTGACCAATCTCATCAATGACGGCTATGGGGATGTCACCTACAGAAGATACGGCCTCCTGGATGCGGGTGTGGAAATCAGCAAGTCTCCTCACGATTATGGCGCCGCTTCCAATGATGTCATGACCCAGCGGGACACCTATAGCCTCCTGTTTAAATTCAGCCCCGGGGACCGGCTTATCATCTCCACAAATTTATCTGTTGAAGAGAGAAACGGGAAGAGGCCGCTGACGACTGAAAGCCTTACAGGCATCCTCACTGATCCTACAGCAATTATCGAGATTAAGGAGCCTGTGGACTATACCACCACCTCCATAGATCTTGGGCTGGAATACATGGACGATATCATTGATCTCCAGCTCAACAATAACCTGCAGATCTTCTCAAACAATCTCTCCGATTCGGTGGTATGGGATAATCCCTACATCAGCGGCGCTACCGGGAGGGCTCAGACCGTTGACGATTATACAGTGCATACGCTGTCGGTCAGGCCCGCTATTCAATTGACAAGCAACACGAAGCTTGTAAACACCTTATCTTACAGTAAGGTTACAAACAGCATAGACCTTGCCCCCTTTAGTACAGCCGGCATCGGAGAATCGTTTGAACGGAATGTCATAGACCCGGATGTCCGGAGTCTTGTCTTTTCTTCCATCTTATCCACACGGCCCCTGCCTGATGTCAGACTTAACATCAAATACAGGCATAGCGCCTATAAAAATGACACGCCAGTAATTAAAGAGACGCCGGCATATGTCATGCTGGACAGCGGCGACTCCACACTGATCAGATACCCCAGGATACCGCAGTATATGTCTTACGCCATCAACAGTATGGAGGTTGCAGGCACATGGACATTAACACAGAGATTATCCTTAGATGCGGGAATAGAAAACAAAGATACCTCCCGGAGTGAAAGGGAGGTGGGCAAGGAAAATGAGAAGATCCTCTCTCTCAGGGTGCGCTCTGTGCTGCGAGACAACCTCTCAGGCAGATTTGGATATACCTATACGAGGAGACGGGGTGATTATGACCCGGCCTATTATAAGGTTACTTATGACCCGAATCCTGCCAATGACGTCACCCAGCATCCCTTGATGCGGGCCTTTGACCTCTCTGCCCTTGACTCGAATGCGCTGACTGCAGGCCTCGATTATTCTCCGGTGGATGCCCTGGACCTCGGAACAACACTATCGCTCACCATCAACGAACATCCTGATGTCTCTATTGGCAGACAACATTCTCAGGGAGAGTCGGCGGCCGCCCATGCACAGTATGCGCTGTTTAAAAACCTCCGGATCTATGCGGAATATTTTTACGATCACCGCGTGTCCGAAGGACGCTACTCATGGACATTTAACTCCGCCCTCCCGTATCCGCAGGACCCTGATCCTCAATATTCTGATTTTACAACTCCCATC
>JACROQ010000122.1 GCA_016214375.1 Nitrospirota bacterium
AGTCCTTTTCACCACATCAATCAGGATCGATCGCCTCTCATGGGAGGCCGTGATATCCAGAAAACAGATCTCATCCGCCCCTTCTTTATTATAGAGCGCTGCCACCTCCACCGGGTCACCGGCATCCCTGAGGTTGACAAAGCTCACCCCCTTAACAACCCGGCCTTCCTTGACATCTAAACATGGAATAATACGTTTTGCTAACATATCTCTTGCTTCTTGCTTCTATATTTGCTCTTTATCTCTGCTCAGGGCTATCGCCTCTCTCAAATCAATCGCCCCGGAGTATAAGGCCTTTCCCACAATAACTCCTTCGACTCCTGGCTTCTTGATGCCGAGCAACGCCCTGATATCCTCAATCCCTGAGATGCCGCCTGATGCAATAATAGGGATTTTAACCGCGGATACGAGCCGTTCAATGCTCTCTAAATTTGGCCCTGTCAATGTGCCGTCCCTCTTGATGTCCGTAAAGACAATGGCGCAAACCCCACCCCCCTCAAATCTCCGGGCCATATCAATGGCATCCACCCCCGTCACCTCTGTCCAGCCCTTTACAGCCACCATCCCGTCTGACGCATCAATGCCTATAACGATCTTTCCCGGAAAATCGGCGCTAATGGTCTGTACAAACTCCAGATTGTTCACTGCAGCCGTACCGAGCACAACCCTGCACGCACCCGCAGACAAATAGTACCTTGCGGTCTCGGCATCCCTGATTCCCCCGCCAACCTGAACGGCGATCCTGAGAGTGGAGATGATCTCCTTGATAAGATCACCGTTCACCGGTCTCCCGGACACTGCCCCGTCCAGGTCAACGAGGTGCAGCATCTCAGCCCCCATCTCTTCCCATCGGCGGGCTGTATCCAAGGGGTCATGGGAATAGACCGTCTCCTGATCCATCCGGCCCTGAAAGAGCCTGACGCATCGTCCCCCTTTGATGTCTATAGCCGGAATTATGATCATAGTTAATATAGGGGCGTCGGATGGACTATGGGAGATTTGGGCACTGTCTTTAACACCCTTTCCACGCCATCCCTGGCGAGCTCCTCTGCCGTGAGCCACCTCCCCTTCCTTTTCAAAAACGTAAAAAACATTCCCAGGTCTTCGACCAGAGACTTCTGTGTCTCCGCATACCGGCCACTCCAGAGGAGAGTGCCGTCTGTGGTGCTGACCAAATTGACCTCAAATCCTATGGAGGCAGGCTTTCTGACCCCAAGCGGCCCCCCCTCCCTCTCCTCATACCGGGTCACTATGCCCGTAAGCACGGCCCCGGCCCCAGTCTTCTCCCCTACGGATTTCACCACATCAATGGGGAGGGTTCCCTGCGGCGAGAGCCTCTCCTTTGTCTCATCATCAAAGGGGATAATCGTATACCCCGATTCCTCCATCCCGCGCAGAACCATACCCGTGATGAGCGCTGCGCCGTGTGGGTCCACTTTGGCACTTCTTAACTCGGATACCCCGGCTACAGGGGATTCCACCTCATAGCAGACCCTCCCCTCAGGATCTATCTTTGCGCTTCTTAACCCATAGTCGCCTCCCGTAGGGGCAGATGCAAACGGGACCACGGCTATCTTTTCTATCTTAACCGTATCCCATTTGGGCGATATCGTAGAGACCACATATTTAGGCCCGCATCCGGCATAAATAACTGAAGAGAACAACAAGAGTAGTATCAAAAAATTCCTGCAATAGTTCATTGAATATCCCCAAAGTTCTTTAATATCCTGAGCCCAACCTCCTGGCTCTTTTCCGGATGAAACTGACAGGCAAAGATATTCTCCTTAGAAATACTTGATACAAAATCGCTTCCGTAATCCGAGAGGGTCGCTATGATCCCTTTATCCTCAGGGACCACATGATAGGAGTGGACAAAGTAGACAAAGGAGTTATCCGGGACTCCCCTGAGCAGAGGGACATCCATGACCATCCTGATCTGATTCCACCCCATGTGGGGGACCTTGTACTCCTGCCTTAGGCTGAATCTGACCACGCGGCCTTCCAGGATATTTAACCCCTTATGCGA
>JACROQ010000123.1 GCA_016214375.1 Nitrospirota bacterium
CCTGGATCAACCATTCCTTAACATCCTCTGTAACCTCAAGGTGCATATTGCTCACTGTCAGGCGCCCGTTTACCTCCGATATCATATTATCCACTATCTGTAATAAGTGTTCCTTGTTGAGAGGATGGAAGATGATAACCTCATCAATCCGGTTTAGGAATTCCGGATTGAATACATTCTTTAACTCGGTCGTGATTGACTCTTTCACCCGTTTGTACTGATCCTCTTCTGATGTCTTCTGAAAGCCCAGGGTTGCCCCTTTTTCTACCGCCCTTGCGCCAATATTCGAGGTCATGATAATGATCGTATTTCTGAAATCTACCTTGCGCCCAAAGCTGTCGGTCAGGCATCCGTCCTCAAAGATCTGGAGGAGCACATTAAACATATCTGGATGGGCCTTTTCAATCTCGTCAAAGAGGATCACAGAGTAGGGTCGTCTCCGCACCTTCTCTGTCAACTGTCCCCCTTCTTCATAACCCACATACCCCGGCGGCGCCCCCATCAACCGGGAGGAACTAAACCTCTCCATATACTCAGACATGTCTATCTTAATAAGGGCATCCTCATTATCAAAGAGATACTCTGCAAGGGCCTTGGCAAGCTCTGTCTTTCCAACACCTGTAGGGCCAAGGAATATGAAGGAACCAATCGGACGTTTCACACCTTTCAGACCTGCCCTTGACCTCCGGATCGCCTTTGCAATCACAGAGATCGCCTCATCCTGCCCCACGATGCGCTTGTGAAGCTCTGTCTCAATGTTGAGCAGTCTCTGGGTCTCTCCCTCTTCAAGCTTCACCAATGGAATCCTGGTCATCTTTGAGACAATATGCGCTATATCCTCTTTCCCGATCACGGGTCTTGTTTTATCTAAATGACTTCTCCAGTCCCGTTTGGCATCCTCGATTAAATCCCTCAGCCTCTCTTCTTCTTCTCTGAACTTTGCCACGGCCTCAAATCGCTGAAGCCTGCTGACCATTTCCTTCTCATGGATGACATTCTTGAGCTCCTGTTCAACGGAGCGTATCGTCTCAGGAACAAAGTGTGCAACCAGTTTGGCCCGTGACCCTGCCTCATCAATAACATCGATCGCCTTGTCCGGGAGATATCTATCGGTAATGTACCTCTCGGAGAGCCGCACGGCCTCTTCAATCGCCTCATCCGTAATATAGATGTTGTGGTGCTCCTCATACTTGCGGCGAAGCCCTTTGATGATCTCAATGGTCTCTTCGGCGCTGGTCGGATTGACATAGATGGGCTGGAACCTCCTCTTTAAGGCGCCATCCTTTTCTATATACTTTCTATACTCATCAAGGGTTGTCGCACCGATACACTGTATCTCTCCTCTCGCAAATGCGGGCTTCAGCATATTCGATGCATCGATGGACCCCTCTGCGGCCCCGGCGCCTACCAGTGTATGCAGCTCGTCAATAAAGATAATGATGTTGCCGGCGGTGGTGATCTCCTTCATGATGACCTTGAGACGCTCTTCAAACTGTCCTCTGTATTTTGTCCCAGCGACCAGCGCCCCCAGGTCAAGGGCTATGACCCTTTTATTGAGGAGATTATCCGGCACTTCAAGGTTCACAATCTTTTGCGCCAGTCCTTCAACGATTGCGGTCTTTCCGACACCCGCCTCTCCGATAAGTGACGGATTGTTCTTTGTTCTTCTGCTGAGTATCTGAAGGACACGCTCAATCTCATCGTCGCGGCCAATCACAGGGTCTAACTGCCCCTCTGCAGCCAGAGCCGTGAGGTCTCTGCCAAACTCATCAATCGCAGGTGTGTTGCTCTTTTTTTCACGCTCTCTGGGTTGGACTCTTTTAAGGAAGCTGAGTGTAAGCTGTCTTGCTGTCAGCAGATTCGCTCCAAGACTCCTCAGTATCTTACCGCCTATCCCTTCCTCTTCCCGGATAAGCCCTAAGAGGAGGTGCTCACTGCTGACAAAGTTATGTCCAAGTAGTTTTGCCTCTTCGATGGAATACTCGATGACTCGTTTGACACGCGGGGTAAAAGGGATTTCTCCATAGGTCATGGTCACACCGCCGGAAGGAAGATTTCGCTCCACCTCCATGCGTATCTGCTCCGGGGAAAGTCCCATTTTTTTCAGCACGATCAGCGGGGCCCCTTCTCCATCCCTTAAGATGGCAAGAAGGATGTGCTCTGTACCAAGGTAATCATTCTGATGCTTCTCAGCTTCTTCTCTTGCCAGGATAATTATCTTTCTGCCTCGGTCAGTAAATCGTTCAA
>JACROQ010000124.1 GCA_016214375.1 Nitrospirota bacterium
GGGGCCGGAACCATAAACCTTCTTTACATCTTCAAGACAGATTAACGGATCACTGCTCATCTCTGATCCTTACCCTGAGACCCTCTTGAATCCCCTCCACATCCAACGAGGTGATCACCCTCTCCCCCTCCTTCAATCCATTGAGGACCCGCGTGAACTCCCAGTTTGAGATACCGCTCGTGATCATCCTCTTTTTGAGCACATCCCCTTCCACAACATAGACGAACTTTTTTCCCTCTTTCTCTATAACAACATTCGTAGGGACTATCAGCACGTCCTTTTCCGTCTCCAGGATGATCTCTGCATCTACAGAGGCCCCGACCGGCAATCGTCCCTTGTCCGTCTTGTCGATATCCACCTCCACGTCAACGGTACGGTTCTGCTCGAGGGTCTTGGACACTACCGGCGAGACGTAAGCCACCTGGCCGATAAAGACCTGATCAGGCATGGTATCGCTGGTGATCTTCGTAGACTGACCGGGCCTTATCTTCACGGCATCCACCTCATCAAAGGGGACCTTTACCTTCAGGACCGAATCATCAATCACCTCACAAAACGGCTTCGTCTCCAAAGAGGACACCGTTGACTGAGGTGTCAGGGTAGTCCCTTCCAGCCCCGTATATGCCGGCATCTCCCCGACTGTTGCATCTAAAAAGGATATCAGGCCGTCAAAGGTGGCACGGATATGGGTCTTCTCAAGCTCCTCTTCTGCCAGTTGGACACTGAGACTTGCCTCATGGATGGCATTCTTTGCAATCTCATATCCCTTCCCGATCGTCGTATACTGGGTCTTGACTTCATCAAGGACATTATCCGGGACAACCCCCTCTTCAAATAACCGCTTGGTCCTCGCATAATTCTGCGCCGCAAACCTGTATCTTTCTTCTGTCTCATGGAGCCTCAACTCTGCCCCCCTGCGGGCAGCCCGTTGGAGATCCAGTTTAATCCTGATCTCAGAATCGTCCAACTGGATAATGACATCACCCTTTTTAACACGCTCCCCTTCCTTGAAATTGACCTCCTTAATCCTTACGGGCAGGAGCGCCTGAAGCCTCACCCTCTTCAATGGGTCTACGGTGCCGCTCGATACACCGGTAATCGTCCTCTCCACCATCCCCCTTCTCACTTTAATAACCCTGACCTCCACAGGGGTTTTATGGGAATAGAGATAGACGATAAGTCCGACGATGAGCAGGAATATGATTGCATACAAGAATCGCTTGATCCGGATCATTGATTAACCTTGAAAATGTCAGACTACGCAACGGGATTTATTTTTTTCCTGCGAAGTGTCATCCTGAGGGCGATTGCCCGAAGGATCTGATGCCTAAGGAAATCAAAGGGTGATCAGATTCTTCGTCGCCTTCGGCTCCTCAAAATGACAGTTTGCCAGACTTTTTCAACAATCTGCTAAGACGTGGCCACCTTATAAATCCTGAGCAATTTATCCAGTTCTATTTCAAAGGCGCTGCAGGGCATATGGATGTCCCATCCGGTGAGGACCCGGGGATGCATCTCTCCGATCAGTCCTACCACCTCATCCCCTGCATAGACCCACCCCATCCTTCCATCAATTAAGGACCGATGATCCCCTGGCACTAACCGGCATTCAATCTGGAGATAATACATCAGGGCCTCCAGGATGGCATGGGCCTCTGAAAAATTCGCCGCAGGATGAGAGATGAGGGCAGCACACTTCATGAGCGTACGGCTTGAAAGATTGCCTGCCTCATCGTATACCGCGACCTCCCCTGTTTCAAAGGTCTTATGGGGATAAAAGCTCTCCGTACTTGCGGCCTCGACCCGCATGAGGGAAGGGATGATCCAATGCCTCAGGACGGAATAACTGATCGACATGATGTTATCGACCTCTATGGCCTTCTCCTCGCCAAGTCCCATCTTGTACAGGATATCCTCCTTTGAGGTCAGTATATTTGAGATGATCTCCTGAAATCCGGAACCTATCATATGGCCCCGGATCAGGTCTGCGAATAATTCAATATCACTCAAGCCCCCTACGGTCATCTGGGAAGGCATGACAGGTTTGAAACTGTTATAGCCGCGGCTGATGGCAATATCCTCACAGACGTCTATGGGGTGCATCATATCGTCCCTGTATGGCGGGGGGGTCACCTCTAAGGACTCTCCCTGTTTTTTGACCCGGTAGCCATAGTCCCCCAGAAGACCGGAGACCGCATCCATGCTGAGCCGCTCCCCCATCACCCTTTCCACATCCCTGAGGGAGAGGTTCAAGGGTTTTGTAAACTCACAGGGGATGCTGATGGCCCTGCCGAATCCTGTATCGTAGGGATAGACGGCCTCGACGGCCCCAATCCTTGCCCCCCTGTCGTGGAGATTCACGGCCAGGATATTCAGCGCCAGGAGCACAAGCCTGATATCCAGGCCCGTCACCTCTACAAAGAGCGCGCTGTCCCCGGCCTGCACCTCCCCCACCTCCCTGCTGTTGATAATGGGAGGGAAAGAGAGCACATCGCCCCTGCTGTCCACCAGGATGGGATATCTCTCCATCCCCTTCAGTATCTCGCCATAGACCTGCCCTTTGGGATGGTCTTTGATAATCTCCCTCAGGTTCATCTTCTCCTCAAATCCAAGAGGGGTAAATGAGATCGCCTCCGGCGGCACTGTCTTGTAATGGACAGGGAAACGGATCCTTGAGAGATCATAGATGCCGATTGAGATCCTCCTCCGCTTACTGCCGAATATCTCAGAGATCTTCTCCTGGGTCTGGATCATCTGGACGAGCATCTCGTCGTCCACATTCATGCCGGTCGCCGTAAAGCCGCCGACATAGGGCCTGATCTCCCTCATGTCTGCAGATACGATGATCTGACCTGACTTTTTCGAGTTATTGGAACCAAAGAACGGATAGTCCCCCCACTCGCCTCTCAGCTTCCCCCTGATCTGCCGTGCAATCCCTTCGCAGCACCAGAGGTCAGGCCTGTTACTGTCGCTCAGCTCTACCTTAAGCTCATCACTCTTGAGATCATACCCCTTGAGCTCTCCCTTGACCAATTGGAGATGCTGCTCGATATCCTGGGGCGAAAAAGAGGATCCAATCAGGGATTCAAGGTCTTTCTTTTTTATGCTGATCGTGGGCACTTATCCTGCTCCTCACTAAGGTGCTGCATGCCCAATAAATTGGGCAACTACAGCCATTATGCCTAACAGGCTATTGAAAAGTCCTGCACTGTCACCCTGAACGAAGTGAAGGGTCTGATAACCATTGTTTATCAGATTCTTCGCTTCGCTCAGAATGACATCATGGCAGTGCAGGTCTTTTTCAATAGCCTCCCAATAAATTGGGCAACTACAGCCAGTGCGTTCGCTTTGTCCGGATCATGTCCAGATTGGCAGAAAAGAGGTCCCGGATATCATGGATATCCAGCGCCACCATCGCCATCCTGTCAAGTCCGAGTCCCCAGGCGATTACCGGCACATGAACGCCGAGGGGAATCGTCACCTCAGGCCTGAAGATCCCTGCCCCGCCAAGCTCCATCCAGCCAAGCTTCGGATGTCTTACATGAAGTTCCACAGAGGGTTCTGTAAAGGGGAAGTAGGCAGGCAAAAATTCTATCTCCTTTGCCTTTGCGACCTCCAGTGCAAAGAGTTCCAGGAGCCCTAAGAGTGTCCGAAAGTTTATCTCTTCACCCAGCACAATCCCCTCTATCTGGAAAAAGTCCTGGGCATGCGTGGCATCGATCTGTTCATACCGGAAACAGCGTGCAATGGAAAAATACTTCCCGGGGACCTTCGGGTTGTTCGCTAAGGTCCTGGCAGACACCGCTGTCCCCTGGCTCCGCAGCATCAGGCGCTTTGCCTTATCCACATCAAAGCGATATTGCCAGCCCCGTGACCCTGTATCCCCGCCGGAGTAGTGCGCCTTCGAGACATTGGCTAAAAAGGGCTCTTCGATCTCCCTGGCAGATTTAGGCCCTTTTACATAATAGACATCGTGTATATCCCGGGCAGGATGGAACTGCGGCATGTAGAGGGCATCCATATTCCAGAACTCATTCTCAACAAGCCCGCCACGCATCTCTTCGAATCCCATGGCAACAAGTTTATCCTTCACACTGTCCAGGAATTCTTTGTAGGGGTGTCTCCTGCCGGGAGTAACCCTCGGCGGCGGGAGGGTGATGTTGTATTTCCGGAAGGGTTTCCCCTCCCATGAGCCATCTTTCAGCATCTCAGGGGTCAGTTGCGATATCTCGTCTACTGGTTTTCCCCGCTGTAAGACCTCTGCATGGACCTTCGCACCTAAGTCTGCCAGCGTGTACGTACGACTTACCTTTTCATTGATCCTGAAGACCCCCTTGGCCTTTCCCCTCTTCCGGTGAAGCCCCTCGATAATCACCTGCTCACCCTGAGAGAGTTCTGAAAGGTTAACCTCGCCGAGAGTTGCAACAGCCGAGATCAGGATCTGAATATCTTCAAACTCAGACAACGGAGATTCATCGGTAATCTCGAGGCGGCCGCCCTGGGCTATCCTTACGATCCCCTTGTCTTTCAATGCGCCGATGGCAGCGCTGATCTCTGTGGAATCAAGGTCCTCCCGTTCTCTGATACCCGACATGTTCACGCCAGGATTATCCTTGATCGCCTGATAGATACGAAGCTCCGGGGTCTTTTGATCCCTGTACCTCTCCCCTATCTCTGTCAGGGCTACGATCCTCTCAACCGTCTCCCCGGTTACCTCCACGATTGCCTTGGCCAGTAGCCACCCGATCGCCATGTCCTTCTGTGCCTGCTCGACAGACGCCCGGCTGATCAACAGGCTGTCGTCTATCGCCTTCCCGGCCTCGAAGGCAAGGAGGAGCCTTACCTCCAATGGGTGGAGGCTGTCAACGATGTTCCTGGTTTCATCCTTTGTCATTCGAAAATCCCGTTAACTGTCATTCTGAGCGCAGCGAAGAATCTGACACAAAGTGTCATCCTGAGGGCGAATGCCCGAAGGATCTGCTTACCTATTGATGTCCTTATGAATCAGACCCTTCGCCTTCGGCTCAGGGTGACAATTTAATAATTCTTTTCATCTCCTCTATCGTCCTCTTGTAGTCCTTCGTCCCAAATACCCCTGAGCCGGAAACGAATATGTCTGCGCCTGCAGACGCCACCTCACCGATATTCTCTAACTTTACCCCGCCATCCACCTCGATAGAGACATTTGCCCCGATCTTATCCACCATCTGCCGGGCCTTTTTGATCTTTTCCAGCGCAGAGGGTATGAACCTCTGTCCGCCAAAACCAGGATTCACAGACATGATGAGTAAAAGGTCTATATCACCGAGCACATATTTTATAGAGACCAGCGGTGTCGCGGGGTTTACAGAGACCCCTGCCTTCTTGCCTTTCTCTTTGATAGCCTGAATGGTCCGGTGCAGGTGTGTGCAGGCCTCAAAATGGACCGTGATGATATCCGCCCTGGCATCGGCAAATTCAGAGATATACTGCTCTGGCCGCTCAATCATGAGATGCACATCCAGGGGAAGCACTGTCACCCTCCGGATGGCCTCTAAGATAAAAGGACCTATAGTAATGTTGGGGACAAAGGCCCCATCCATCACATCCACATGGGTCCAATCGGCGCCGGCATCCTCCACCTTCCGGATCTCCTCACCGAGGCGTGAGAAATCGGCAGAGAGGA
>JACROQ010000106.1 GCA_016214375.1 Nitrospirota bacterium
TCCTTAACACCCAGAAACTGGGTTGATAATCCAAAGAGGGATAAAAATAAGATCACCCTTGCGGATGCAATGGGAAAATCATGCAATGTGGCCTTTGCCAAGGTAGCGCTGAAATGGCTTGGATCCGAGGATCTTCTCCACTATGCAGAAATTTTCGGATTCAATAAGTCCCTCGATTTTGAATTACCGGTGCAGATGAGCCAGGCTTCTGTAGAGAATACCCAGGAGAGCATCGCAAAGACAGCGGCAGGGTTTGGTCATGTCACCCTCTCCCCGCTACACGGGGCCCTCATCGCCTCAGTAATTGGAAATGACGGCAAGATGATCGCTCCACGGATTATAGACAAGATATCCCTTGACGGCAGGGACATCTACAATTTTAAAGCAAAGGAACTGGACACCTGCATCTCCACTGAGACCGCAGACAAACTCAAGTATATGATGACCAAAACGATCGAGAGCGGCACTTCAAGACATGCCTTCTATACACGGAGGGGAAGGGCCTATCTCAAAGATATTACGATTGGCGGCAAGACAGGCACTCTGGAGGGAGACAACCCGCCGGGGGATTATAGCTGGTTTGTCGGCATTGCCCCCCTGGAGGACCCTGAGATCGCTGTGGCTGCCCTTGTAATCAACCAGCCGGCCTGGCAGGTCAAGGCCTCTGTAGCGGCACGGGAGGCCCTCCTCACCTATTTCAAGAATAATAAACCCAGGACAGCCAGTGTGCAGTAGGGAAAAGGGGACAGATTTATTTTCACCCTTTGGGAGCCTGTTGCACAAACCCCTTGCAGCGCAATCAGTAAGTGGATAAGATGAGGCTGTCAATCACAAGGGGGTAGGAGATGGCCTACAATTTCAAGGAGTGTAATCGGGATCAGATATTTTTGCTTCCGCCCAATGTCCGTGAATGGCTGCCGGAAGGGGATTTGGCCTTGTTCATCATTGATGCGGTGGCGCAGATGGACTTAAAGGCATTTTATCAGAAGTACCGCCCGGATGGTCGAGGCCAGACGGCGTATGAGCCGTCGATGCTGCTCACTCTTTTGTTGTATGCCTACAGCGTGGGGATACGGTCCTCCAGACAGATTGAGCGGTTATGCGAGCGCGACATCGCGTTCAAAGTAATTTCGGCCAATCAGGCGCCGGATCACTGCACCATCGCCCGCTTTCGCCAGGAGAATGGGAAAGGGATAGAGAAGCTTTTCACGGATGTTTTGAAGCTGTGTGCAAAAGCCGGCCTGATCAAGGTGGGTGTTGTCGCCCTGGACGGGACGAAGGTGGCCGCGAATGCGGCGCTCGAAGCCAACCGCACGTATGGACATATCGAGAAAGAAGTGGCAAAGATGCTCACTGAGGCAGAGACTAAGGACGCTGAAGAGGACAAGCTTTACGGGAAGGAGAAACGAGGGGACGAGCTGCCGGATGATCTGCGGGACCCGGAGAGCCGCCTCAAAAGGCTGCAGGAATGCAAGAAGCGCCTGGAAGAGGAAGCCGCAGCGGAGGCCGAAGAGCAGCGGACAAAGGTTGAGAAGCGAGAAGCCGAGGAGGCCGGGACCGGCCGGAAGAAGCGAGGCCGGAAGCCCAATGAACCTGACCCCCAGCCACCGGCGGATGCCAAAGCAAACGTCACGGACCCTGACAGCCGGATCATGAAGACCCGGAGCGGCTATGTCCAGGGATATAACGGCCAGGCCGTGGTGACGGAAGCGCAGATCATCGTTGCGGCAGAACTGACCAACCAGGAAAACGATGTCAGACAACTGCACCCGATGGTGAAGAAGGCCCAGGAGAACATCACTGCCTTAAAGCTCAAGGAGCAAGAGATAGAGATCGTATTGGCGGATGCCGGGTATTGCAGTGATGCAAATCTGGAGAAGATGGACCCCCAAGGCCCGGAACATCTCATTGCCACGCAAAAGGACTGGAAGCAACGGCAGGCCCAGGCATCGGCCCCGCCGCCGCGGGGGCGGATACCCCAGGATCTTTCCGATCGGGAGCGAATGGAGCGGAAGCTAAGGACGAAAAGAGGGAGTGCGTTGTATAAGAAACGGGGTCAAATCGTTGAGCCTGTTTTCGGACAGATCAAGACGGGCCGGAGCATTAAGGCATTTATGCGGCGGGGATTCGAGGCCTGTGCACAGGAGTGGAAACTCATCTGTGCAACCCACAATCTCCTGAAGATATGGCGAAGCGCTCCGGTGATGGCATAAGCAAAGGGAAGAAAAAAGCGGATGAATCGTAACGAGATGGCAGAATATCGATTAAGACAGTCGCCACTCAGCGGTGAGCTGATGAGGCATGAGATAATTTAGCAGTTGGAACCACCTTGCTAATGTCTGTGCAACAGACTCATAGGAGTATGAAAATGTCATTCCCGTGTAAGCGGGAATTCAGAACGTAGACAAAAGTATGGATTCCCACTTTCGTGGGAATGACGTAGAGGGATTTTCAGATGAAAGATATCCACACAGACAAGATACTGGTCCTTGACTTTGGCTCCCAGTATACGCAGCTGATCGCAAGGCGCATCAGGGAGGCGAAGGTCTATTCTGAGA
>JACROQ010000107.1 GCA_016214375.1 Nitrospirota bacterium
AATCGCAGCTTCGAATCCCATGCCATAATCATAATAGATCCCGGATTAAGTTGCAACAGTTATTTTATAGCAGGTCCTTATGGCAGGGGCGTTTTTATTCATGCATCCTCGATGAAAGGCATTTATATACAGCCCTCCGTTATGTAGAAAACAATCCTTGCAGGGCAGGGATCGTGGAAAGGCCATGGGAATATAAATGGTCAAGTGCGAGAACCCATGTTTATAGAGACGAGAACCACCTTTTATCAGATGATTGCTATGTAACAAAGGAGATAGATGACTGGTGCAAATACCTTGAAGGAAGAGATGAAGATAGAGTGGTAACTGCCATAAGACAGAATACAAAAACTGGAAGACCCTGCGGCGGTGAATCCTTTACAAAAATGATGGAGGAAATTCTTGGGAGGAAGTTGAAGGTATTACCGAGAGGAAGACCCTGTAGCAATAAATAAATGGTCGCTGTCCCTATTTTCTTTCCCTATTTTCTTATGCAAATCCTCAAAAAATCTGATATCCTCTGAATATGAAAGAGACCCTTTTATACATCAAAGAGTTGTGCTGCGATGAAGAGGCCAGGCTCGTTCGGGCTGAGATTGAGGGGATGAAGGGGATTGAAGGGTATGAGATAAATTTAATGACCCAGAGCCTGCGGGTAACCCATGATCCCGAAGTCATCTCAGTCCGGGAGATACAGGATGCCATAGAGAAGACCGGCATGAAGGCCAGCCTTGCAAAAGGGGAAGAAGTCACGGGACCAGGTCAGTGGTGGAAGGAACCAAGGATTATAACGCTCTCCCTGTGTGGTCTTCTCATCTTATTGACCCTGATCCTGGAGCACCTCTTCGGACTTCCCCATGGAAAGGCGAGATTTCTTTATGGTGCGGCGACACTGATCGGTGGGTATTATCCGGCAAAGATGGGGTTTACCGCCCTCAGGACACTCACCCCGAATATCAGGACCCTGATGGTCGTCGGGGCCTTAGGGGCTGTTGGACTGGGTCTCTGGGAGGAGGCGGCCCTGCTGGTGCTCATCTATTCCCTCGGTGATGTCTTAGAGGCATACGCCGCGGACAGGGTGAGGGGGGCCGTGAGGGCGCTCATGGGTCTTGCACCCAAAGAGGCTCTGGTGAGAAGAGAGGGTGTGGAGGTGACGCTCCCCCTCGATGATGTGAAGGTAGGGGATACCTTTATCGTAAGACCCGGGGAAAGGCTCCCCCTCGATGGGGAAGTCCTCTCCGGATCTTCGTATGTGGACCAGGCCCCGATCACAGGGGAATCGCTCCCGGTGGCCAGGGGCCCAGGGGATGAGGTCTTTGCAGGGAGTATCAATCAGAGAGGCTCCCTTGAGGTAAAGGTTACAAAGCCCTTTAATGACACGACCCTCGGGAGGATCATCCATTACGTAGAAGAGGCAGAGCTCAGAAAATCAAGCTACCAGAGATTCGGAGAGACCTTCGGCAGATACTATACCCCCTCCATGTTTGTCCTCGCCCTCGTGGTGATGACGGTCCCCACTCTCCTGGGCGGCAGTTTTACAGAATGGTTTTACAGGGGGCTTGTCGTCCTTGTCGTCTCCTGTTCCTGCGGGATTGCCCTCTCGATCCCGGTTGCCGTTGTGGCTGCCATTGCCAATGCCGCAAGGCACGGCGTATTAATCAAGGGAGGGGCGTACCTTGAGGCTGCCGGTTATATCCGGGCCATCGCCTTTGACAAGACCGGCTCTCTGACTGCAGGAAGGCCGGTTGTGACGGATATCGGCTCGTTTCAGGATATAAAAGAAGAGGCCATCCTGGCCCTTGCGTCTGCCATAGAGAGCCGTTCAGGGCATGTCCTGGCAGATGCGATTATCGAGATGGCAAAGGAAAAGGGGATCGCTGTCCAGGAGGTGCAGGGGGTTGAGATTTTATTTTCTCACGAGAAAATAAATCTGTCCCCTTTTATTTTATTGCTGTGCGGGATGAGATAAGGCCTGAGGCAGAGGAGTCGTTGAAAAGGATCAAAGACCTCGGTATCGCCGGGTTTGTCATGCTGACCGGGGATAATGAGGAGGCTGCCAGGATTATTGCAGGCAAGGCCGGGATACTCGAGTATAGGGCTGGTCTCCTGCCGGAGGAAAAGGTAAAGGCTGTCGAGGAACTCAAAAGGCGCTATGGGAGGGTGGCGATGGTCGGGGACGGCGTGAACGATGCCCCGGCCATGGTCGCCGCAGACCTGGGGATCGCCATGGGCGCCGCTGGGACCGATGTGGCGATCGAGACAGGCGACATCGTCCTGATGTCCGATGACCTCTCTAAGATCCCCTATATCCTGCATCTGAGCCGGAGGACCGTGAATATCATCAAGCAGAATATAGCGATATCTCTTGCAATAATTTCCTTTCTGGTGCCGATCGCCCTCATCGGCTGGATAGGACTCGTCCCGGGCCTTCTGATCAATGAAGTCGGAGGGCTTCTGGTGACCATCAACGGCCTGCGGCTGTTAAGATAAAAGGGGACAGATTTATTTTCTCGTATGTGAGAAAATAGGGTCTGTCCCCTTTTATCCTTTCCATGGATCACAGTTGTATCTTTTACATTGATTTGATATTATCCTTAAAAAGGAGAAATCATCATGTCACAAATTAAAACAGAACATCTGCATATCGAAAAAGACCCCGACAGGTACGAGGGGAAGGCTGTTATAAGAAACACCCGAATCCCTGTCGCCTCTATTGTAAATCACTATCGTTCAGGTATGAATATAGAGGAAATCCTCGAAGGCTATCCTTCTCTCACTCCTGCCCAGCTTTTTGATGCCCTGAGCTATTATTTTGACAATAAGGAAGAAATAGACAAAGAACTCTCTTAGATGATAAAGCTCTATCTCGATGAGGATGTTCACAAAAAGATTGCCACGGCCTTGAGATTAAAAGGATATGATGTTATTAGTGCCCATGAGGTACAGAAACACAGCCTCTCTGATGATCAACAATTAGAATATGCCATTGCTGAAGGAAGGGCAATTCTTACATTCAATGTTGGTGACTTTAATAGACTTCATAAAGAGTATATAAAGAGTGGGAA
>JACROQ010000128.1 GCA_016214375.1 Nitrospirota bacterium
ATATTGGCATCGCAGCGGAAACTCCCCTCTTCCATATTGCCGTCACAGATATCCAGATACCGGACGATCTCCCGGAGGCTTTTCAGATACTCCACTGCCTCTTCCGGCAGACGCATATCAGGCTCACTTACGATCTCGATCAACGGGACCCCGGCCCGGTTCAGATCCACAAGGCTTGTATCCTCACTCCCTTCATGGATAGACTTCCCCGCATCCTCCTCCATGTGAATCCTTGTAAGACCGATCCGCTTCGTCCCTCCATCCCTATCAATCTCAACATAGCCGCCCGTTGCCAGCGGCTGTTCATACTGGGAGATCTGATACCCTTTGGGCAGATCAGGATAAAAGTAGTTTTTCCGCGCAAACCGGCAGAGCGGCTCAATCCGACAATGGGTGGCGTGTGCCATCATGACGGCAAAATTCACCGCCTCCCTGTTTAATACCGGAAGGACACCCGGCAGTCCCAGACAGACCGGGCATGTCTGTGTGTTCGGTGAGGCCCCGAACTTCGTACTGCAGCCGCAGAAGATCTTGGATTTCGTCAGGAGTTGCGCGTGGACCTCCAGACCGATCACCGCCTCGTATTTTCCGTGCACCTTTTCCATAGCTCCTTATCTTGCCTCTTGCCTCTTGCCTCTTGCCTCTTGCCTCTTGCCTCTGACTTCTTGCTTCTGACTTCTTGCTTCTTGCTTCTGACTTCTAACTTCTTGCCTCTGACTTCTTGCTTCTGACTTCTTGCTTCTTGCTTCTGACTTCTAACTTCTTGCTTCTTACTTCTAACTTCTTGCCTCTTGCTTCTGACTTCTTGCCTCTTGCTTCTTGCTTCTAACTTCTGACTCCTATCTCTGGTCTTCTCTTCCGCCACTCCGTCGCCTGCTCATAGGCATAGGCGATCTGCAGGATCCTCTCCTCATCAAAATCCCTGCCAAGGATCTGCAGTCCTACCGGAAGCCCATCCCCTGTAAACCCGCAGGGGATCGAGAGCCCGGGAATCCCTGCAAGATTGACCGAGATCGTGAATATATCCGACAGATACATCTGCAGCGGGTCTGCCGTCCTCTCGCCGACCCGGAATGCCGGTGTCGGGGACGTCGGCGTCACGATGGCGTCCACCTCCTGAAAGGCCCTCTCAAAGTCCCCCTTGATCAGGGTCCTCACCTGCTGCGCCTTTCTGTAGTAGGCATCATAATATCCGGCGCTCAGCACATAGGTCCCGAGCATGATCCTGCGCTTGACCTCAGGGCCAAACCCTTCATCCCTGGTCTTCATATACATCCCGATGAGGTCATCCGCATCCTTTGTCCTGTACCCGTATTTGACACCGTCATATCTGGCCAGGTTAGAGCTGGCCTCTGCCGTGGCGATGATATAATAGGCGGCAATCGCATATTCTGTATGAGGCAGGGATATCTCCACGGTCCTGGCCCCCAGACCTTCAAGCGCCCGGACGGCCTCTTTAACGCACGATTCGACAGAGGGGTCAATCCCGCTTATAAAATATTCCCTGGGAATGCCAAGCCGCAGTCCCTTGATATCACGCCCTAATACCTTTGTATAGTCCGGTACCGGGAGCCCCACCGAGGTCGAGTCTTTTGGGTCATGCCCGCTGATGGCCTTCAGCAGGATCGCACAATCGGTGACATCTTTTGTAATCGGGCCGATCTGGTCCAGAGAGGATGCAAAGGCGATTAAACCATACCGGGAGACACGCCCATAGGTGGGCTTTAACCCGACCACCCCGCACAGGGCCGCCGGCTGCCGGATGGATCCTCCTGTATCCGAGCCCAGCGCTGCGATACACTCATCTGCAGCGACGGCCGCCGTAGAACCACCGCTGGACCCCCCCGGCACCCTGCCGGTATCCCAGGGATTCCTCGTCACCTGATAAAAAGAGTTCTCGGTAGATGACCCCATTGCAAACTCATCCATATTGGTCATCCCGGGGTGGACGTATCCCGCCTTCTCTAATCTGTCTATGACGGTGGCGTTGTAGGGAGAGGTAAAGTTATGAAGAATATGAGAGGCACAGGTAGTGCGCACCCCTTTCGTACATATCAAATCTTTGATGGCAATGGGTATCCCCGTGAGGGGAGAGACATCACTACTGCCGTCCCGGATAAGCTGATCTGCCCTATCTGCCTGGGCAAAGGCCTTCTCCCCGGTAAGGCATAAGTAGGCACGGACACGGGTATCGACTTCATTGATCCTTTCAAAAACAGACCCGGTTATCTCCCGTGAAGTGATCTCCCTCTTCTTAAGAAGTCCATGGAGCTCGTGAATGGTCTTTCGATAGAGTTCCAGTTCTTCACTCCTCCCAGTCGGTCATCCTGAGGGCGAATGCCCGAAGGCTCTGAAACACGTCAGATCCTTCCCCTTCACTTCGTTCAGGGTCAGGATGACAAGCAACAAAACTTTTCCACCTGCTATCCAATCACCTGCTTCGCTATCTTATTCTTATCGTCCACAATAATGATCCTGGGCTTAAAGGTCTTCAACTCCTCTTCATTGTAATATTCATAACAGAATATCACGATCTTATCCCCCGTCACACCTTTTCTCGCCGTGGGGCCATTGAGACAGACCTGTCCGCTCCCCTTCGGCCCTGGGATCACATAGGTCTCAAAACGCTCCCCGTTATTCATGTTCGATATCATGACCTGCTCATACGGAAGTATGCCGGCAGCCTCGATCAGCTCCTGATCAATCGTGATACTCCCCTCGTAAGACAAATTGGCATCGGTCACCGTCGCCCTGTGAATCTTCGATCTCAGCATCTCCCGCAACAAGGTCTCCCCTCCCTCCAACGACTACTAGGCTGTTGAAAAAGTCTGGCAAATGTCATTCTGAGGAGCCGAAGGCGACGAAGAATCTGATAACCACTTAATTTCCTTAGGCGTCAGATCCTTCGCTTTGCTCAGGATGACAGGCTGAAAGACTTTTTCAACAGCCTGCTACTCTATCACCTTGGGTACCCTAAAAAACTCCTCAGTCCTGTCAGGGGCATTTACCAGGGCCTTTCCCCTGTCAATAGACCCGCATACCTCGTCTTCCCGCAGGACATTCCTGACAGGCAACACATGGGATGTCGGTTCTACATCCCTCGTATCCAGTTCATTCAATTTCTCTACATAGGTCAGGATATCGCTCAGTTGGCGTGTCAATTGCTCAACCTCTTCCTCCCTGAGCGCAAGCCGCGCCAGCCTGGCCACATGCTCTACCTCTTTCCTCGTGATCTTCATAACACCTCAAGGTTGGCAAACCTGACAGCCAGCGTCTTCGGCCCGATGGAATAAAACCTCACAACCACCTTCTCCTGGTCCCCTCTCCCCTCAGAGCTTTGAATAACACCCACACCCCACTGCAAATGACGCACACGGTCTCCTTTCTTAAGCGGCCTCACATCACTGCCGTGCGTCTGACTCCGGATATTATTATACATGACATTATACATATCAGGCTCACCAATTTCTACCCTGATTTTTGAGTCCTCTTTTATCTCTCTGAAGAACCTCGATTCCCTCCTGGACTGCGACTGGCCGAAGAGGTTTCTTGAGACTGCACTGGTCAGATAAAGCCTCTCCCGCGCCCTTGTAATGCCCACATAGCATAACCTGCGCTCCTCTTCCACATCTTCTTCACTCTCAAAGGCCCTGACATGAGGGAGTATCCCCTCCTCAAGCCCTGTAATAAAGACGACCGGGAATTCAAGCCCCTTGGCGCTGTGGAGTGTCATCAGCGAGACCATCGTTGCGGCATGGGTCTTACGAGCCGGGACTTGAGAATTGATGTGCGAAATATCCTCATCACTCAGGAGGCTCACCTCATCCATAAACCCCTCAATTCCCATCTCAGGCATCCTCTCTTCATACCTCTTCGCAGCGCCCATCAGCTCCATCACATTCTCGATACGGTCCTCTCCCTCCTCATCTCTCTTTAATGCCTCCACATATCCTGTCACTTCAAATATCCTTTTGACAAACTCTGAAGGGGGGAGCTCTCTCACCAGGATCCTGAGCTTTTCAATCAGGGAGACAAACCCTTCAAGCCTGGGAGTTGCCGGCGACATATTCACCACCCCCTGATACAAAGAACATCCGCGGGCCTTTGAAAACTCCTCCAGGGTCTTTAACGTAGCGGCCCCGATCCCCCGGTGCGGGACATTGATGATCCTCCTGAGACTCACGTCGTCATCCTGCATTAAAGAGATCCTGATATAGGCCTGGATATCTTTGACCTCTTTCCTTTCATAAAACCGGATCCCTCCAATAATCTTATAGGGTATGGCGGCCTCCCGCAATGCCTCTTCTATGGCCCTGGATTGGGCATTGGTCCGGTAGAGGACGGCAAAATGGCCCGGGTCTCTCCCATTTCTCATCATAGACCTGATGCAGTTCAGCACATAAGCCGCCTCTCCCCTCTCATCGCTGACCCTGTGGTAGACGACAGGTTCCCCGGCAGGATTTTCCGTCCAGAGCTTCTTTTGTTTTCGTCCGATATTTTTCTCGATCAACCGGCCGGCGGCGTTGAGGATAGAGCCTGTGGAACGATAGTTCTGCTCAAGCCTGATGACCATGGCATCCGGATAGTCCGATTCAAAGCCCAGGATGTTTTGCAGCTCCGCACCCCTGAAGCGATAGATGCTCTGGTCATCATCCCCCACGACACAGAGGTTTCTGTGCCTGTCTGACAGGAGCCTGATTAATTTGTATTGCGACGGGTTTGTATCCTGATACTCATCCACCAGGACATATTTAAACCTCTCCTGGTATCTGCCCAGGACCTCTGAATCCTTCTCAAAAAGCTCTATGCACCTCATGATCAGGTCATCAAAGTCCATGGCATGGTTGCGGGCCAGTTTATCCTGGTACATCCTGTAGACCTTTAATACCTTATCCTCCATTCCAAACCCCTGCGCCCTCTGTGAAAACTCCGCAGGGGTTGTCAATCTCCCCTTCAGAAAGGAGATCTGTCTTGCAATAGCGCTTGCCGGATAGCGGTCGTCGCTGATATTGAGCTCTTTGGTACACTCCTTGACCAGTCCCAGTTGATCCGCTTTATCGTATACAGAAAAGTCCTTACGGTATCCGATAACCTGGCTGTGCATCCTCAAAAATCGGAGACAGATCGAGTGGAATGTGCCGGTCCAGAGTCCTTCCATGTTCCGCATTCCACATTCCGCATCCCACAATTTAAATATCCTTGCCTTCATCTCTTCAGAAGCCTTGTTGGTAAATGTCACGGCAAGGATATGACCCGGGGAGACTCCCAGGTGATAGACTAAACAGGCAATACGGTGGGTAATGACCCGTGTCTTTCCGCTTCCTGCACCGGCAAGAATAAGGAGAGGGCCTTCTGTATATTCAACAGCCTGACGCTGTAATGGATTAAGGGCGCTTAGGAGATCCATTTCCCCACATTATTCCACAGTAACACTCTTGGCCAGATTCCTGGGTTGATCGACATCGCACCCCCGCAGTACCGCAATATGGTATGCCAGCAACTGCAGAGGTATCGCGAGCAGCACAGGGGTTAAGAGGGGGTCAAACTCCGGCAGATAGAAGACATGATCTGCCCTCCCCGCAATATCCTGATCCCCCTCATTGGCGATAGCGATGATCTTGCCGCTCCGCGCCTTTACTTCCATAATATTGCTCAATACCTTGTTGTAGACACTGTTCTTCGTAATCAGGGCTACTGTGGGCATCTGATCATCGATGAGGGCGATGGGCCCATGCTTCATCTCTCCTGCAGGATATCCCTCTGCATGGATATAGGAGATCTCTTTAAGCTTCAGGGCGCCTTCCAAGGCGATGGGATAGTTTGGCCCCCTGCCAAGAAACAGAAAATCCCTGTATTGAAAATATTCCCGTGCGATCTCTTCGATCTTCTCCCCCTTCTCCAGGACCTTCTCCACTAAGTGCGGGAGTTGTGACAGGATCTCAAGACGGTCCTTGCATTCCCCCTGGGAGAGCGCCCCCCTGACCCTGCCCAGGTAAATGGCCAGGAGATAGAGCGCTACAAGCTGCGAGGTGAACGTCTTTGTGGCGGCCACACCGATCTCAGGGCCGGCATGCGTATAGATGATCCCGTCTGACTCCCTCGCCGCCGTGCTGCCGACAACATTGCATATCGAGAAGACCTTCCCCTTTTTCTTCCGAGCCTCCCGCATGGCGGCAAGCGTATCCGCCGTCTCCCCCGACTGTGTCATGGCAATCAGCAGGCTCTTTTCACCAATCAATGGGTTCCTGTATCTGAATTCCGAGGCCACATCCACCTCAACAGGGACCCTCGCGATCTCCTCAATCATAAATTTCCCGACCAGGGCCGCATGCCATGATGTCCCGCAGGCCACAATAAAGATATTCCTGAGCCCCTGGATATCCTCCACGGACAGACCGATCTCATCCAGATAGACATTTCCCGTATCATAGGAGAGCCTCCCCCGGAGTGTATCCATAATGGCCCTCGGCTGTTCATAGATCTCTTTGAGCATGAAGTGCCGGTAGCCCCCCTTTTCTGCCATGACAGGATTCCATACCACTTTGGAGGGTTCCTTTTCAACCGGATTCCCTTCAAGATCCATAATCTGTATCCCCTCCGGCGAGAGGACAATGATCTCTTCATCATCCAGGAAGACCACGTCCCTTGTATAGTTGAGAATGGCGGGGATATCCGAGGCCAGGAACGAGCCCCCCTGGGCCAGACCCGCAACCAGCGGACAACCGTTCCTGGCGCCGACGAGGAGATCGGGTTCTTCCTCCCTGAGCACGGCAATCGCATAGGCGCCCCTGACCTCCTTTAATGCCTCCTGTACGGCCGGCACTAACGACAGCCCTCTCTTCACATGACGGTCTATCAGATGGGCGATGACCTCCGTGTCTGTCTCTGACGCAAAGTGGCGCCCTTCTGCAATCAGCTCTTTCTTGAGCTGCATATAGTTTTCGATGATCCCGTTATGGACCACAACGATGTTGCCGACCCTGTGGGGGTGAGCGTTCTCCTCAGAGGGACGGCCATGCGTAGCCCACCGGGTATGTCCGATGCCGATCGTACTGGATAGCTTCTCTCCTGAGAGGGCCATCTCCAGATTCTTTAGCTTTCCGACACATCTCCGGACCCCGATCTTCTGCCCCTGGATAAAGGCGATCCCTGCAGAGTCATATCCCCTGTACTCAAGCCTCTTGAGCCCGTCAATCAATATCGGGACAACATTCTGATCTCCTATATAGCCAACAATGCCGCACATATCATTGCCTCCTGACAGGCAGTTGAAAAAGTTCAGCAAGCTGTCATTCTGAGGAGCCGAAGGCGACGAAGAATCTGATAACTCTTAGTTTTCCTTAGGAGTCAGATCCTTCGCTTCGCTCAGGATGACAGGCTGAGTGACTTTTTCAGAACCCTGCTAAACTATGGTTACTCTGGCTCCCGTTACTCCTCTTCAGCCTTCCTCTTCTTCCTCTTCTCTGCCCACCCTTCCATGTTCCTCTGCTCCACACGGCTTATCGCCAGGGCCCCGGGAGGAACATCCTTTGTGACCGTAGAACCGGCGGCAATAATCGCCCCATCCCCGATCTTTACCGGGGCCACCAGTTGTGTATCACTCCCCACAAAGACCCCGTCTCCTATGATGGTCTTGTGCTTTTTCCATCCATCATAGTTGCAAGTGATCGTCCCTGCGCCGATGTTGACCCCGCTGCCGACCTCAGCGTCCCCAAGATAGGTAAGGTGATTGGCCTTGGAACCCTCTCCCATCACCGCCTTCTTAATCTCTACATAGTTCCCTACCCTGACATTCTTGCCGAGTATGGTCCCCGGCCTTAGGTGCGCAAATGGCCCTACCTGAGAACCATTGCCGATCCTGCTCTCCTCGATGACGCAGGCGTCTTTCACTGTCACATCCTCCCCGATCTGGCTGTCTGCGATCCTGCTATTCGGATAGATAACGCTCGATTTTCCTATCGTTGTATCCCCCTGGATCGTCGTCCCCGGATAGATCGTCACATCCCGTGCAATCGTAACCCCTGCATCGATATAGATGGATCCCGGGTTTATCAGCGATACGCCATTCACCATGTGATGATTGTTGATCCGCCTCCGCATCATGCCATCCACCATCGCAAGCTCACCCCTGCTATTCACACCGATAACCTCTTCCCTCTCCCGGGTCTTGTATGTAGATACCTTAACCCCCTTTTTAAGACCTATCTCGATGCTGTCCGTCAGGTAGAACTCTTTCTGGACATTCTCTGCCCGGATCTCCCGGATCGCCTCAGACAAAAAGGGGCTGTTAAACACATAGGTGCCGGTATTCACCTCTCTGATCCCTTTAATATCATCCGAAGCATCCTTGTCTTCAACAATTTTCAGGATAGAGCCGTCAGCCTGGCGTACAATCCTCCCATATCCGGTTGGATCTTCAACCTCTGTCGTAAGGACGGTTACAGAAGCGCTGCACTTCTGATGCGCCGATATCAGTTCAGAGACGGTCTTTGAGGTCATCAGGGGGACATCACCGCATAGGACAACCACCCTCCCGCGGTAACCCTTCAGGGACTCCATCGCCAATCTCACGGCGTCGGCTGTCCCTCTCTGCTCCGCTTGATGCACAATCTCTACATTCCTGCCGGACAACGCCTTCTGCACCCTGTCTGCCTGATGCCCTATGACCATGACGATCCTCTCTGAAGAGATGTCTTCAGCAATCCTGACCGGATAGAGGATCATCGGCATCCCTGCTACCGGATGCAAGACCTTCGCAAGCCCTGACTTCATCCGCTTTCCAAGACCTGCTGCTAAGATAATGGTAGCTATATGACCGCTCATCCCTATACCTATACCTATATCTTGACCTTGTCCTTTTCCAGGTCATTTCCGGCTGACTCCTTGATATCCTTCATTGCAGACGGGGTATAGAGGCCCCCGGAGATGATCATCTTCATCCCATCCTCCACACTCATGGACAAGGGAGTCACTTTATTCTCCGGCACAAACACGAAATAGCCGGTGGTCGGATTCGGGGTGGTAGGGACAAAGACATTCATGACCCTCTCTGCAGTCATAGTCTGCACCTCCCCACGGGCTACCCCTGTCACAAAACCTATGGAATACATCCCCTCCCTCGGGAACTCGATAAGGACAACACGGTTAAAGTGCTCCTCCCCCTGGAGGGACACCGTATCCACGACGTGCTTAATCACAGAATAGACGCTGCGGACAAGGGGCACCCTCTTCATAATATCCTCCCAAAGGGCTACGGTCTTCCTCCCGACATAATTCGTGGTAAAAAGCCCGATCAGAAAGATGAGTATAAACAGGGCAATGATCCCTAAGCCGGGGAAATAGACCTTCCCATATCCTTTCAGGAAATTGCCGAGAAAGCCTTCAAGGAATCTGAGAAGAGTGGACAGGACGAGGTATGTCCCCCAGATAGGGATGATCACCAGAAGCCCTGTGATGAAATATCGTCTAAGGTATCCCTTCATTGCGCAAGATCATCATACAATATTCAGGCAGGGAGTTTCAAGGGAAAGTTAAGGCACGGTTCTGATACACTTGATGCGATGATTCATTTTGTTTAAAATAGTTGCAAAATGAAAATCTTTGTGAAGGTCAAACCACAATCAAAGAGTGAAGGGGTCACAAAGACCGATGAGACGCACTACGTCGTGCAGGTGAAAGCCCCCCCTGTTGAAGGAAAGGCCAATGAGGCCGTTGTCAGGGTCCTGAGCGATTATTTCAACATCCCTAAGAGTCATGTCCGGATTCTGAGGTGAACCCAGGGCAAACAGAAGATTGTTGCACCGGGCAATAACCCCTGTGAGAGAGCCGTTCTCAGTGACCGGAATCCGGATGATGTTTTTTTCCATCATCAGGTTCAGGACCTCCTGCAAGGGGGTATTGACATCCACGGTGACAGACTCCCGGGTCATCACCTCCTCCGCCCTCAGGGTAGTCAGATCCTTCCCTCCCCTGATCTGCTTCAGGAGGTCAAACTCGGTGACAATCCCTACCACCTTTCCCTCATCATTGGTGACCGGCAAACCGCTATAGAGCCCTGAGAGGAGCTGCATAGCAATATCCCGGGCCGAGGCGTTCTTTCTTGCAGAGACGACCGGCCTGGTCATAACATCTCTTGCCTTTAAGTTCTTCATAGCACATCCCTCCTTTCACCTTTTTAATATTACACCCGTTTGATGAAGGATTCAAGAAAATCCCTGTTCTGGTCTGGAAGAATAAAGAATGGGAAAATAATGTCGAGAATCTCAAAGTTTGTTTATCTACTCGAAGAGATTGCCGTATCATCAATTCTCTTGTCATCTCCCTTTCAACCTGTTAATATTTCACAGTCACTCCAGCGTAAGCGGGAATCCAGAACACTGCAAAGAACTGGATTCCCACTTTCGTGGGAATGACAGACTTTATCTCCGGATGATGATATGCACAGTGAAATAAAAACCTATGCAAAATACTGGAAGAGGCATCTCAACGCAATGGAGAAAACACGCCAGGTCCTTTTCAGAAAGGCGCTGGATGACGCCGCTCAGATTGCCGGCTATCTGAGGGAAAGGTATGGATGCGAAGAAATATATCTGATAGGTTCGATCCTTGAAGAGGATCGGTTCTCGGAGAAGTCCGATATCGACCTGGTTGTAAGAGGGTTGCCCAAAGAGAGGTACTTCCATATATTGGCCGAGATCAGGGACATCACCGATTTTTCCATAGACATAATCCCTTACGAAGATGCCAATAAATTGATAATAGATACTGTTGAGAAAGAAGGGAAGCAATTATAGGAATGACGGACAAATTTCGACAAAAGGTGCAGAGGGTTGTCTCTGAGATAGAAGAGGAGCTGAGAAACATAGAGAGACTTCTTTCGGAGCTGAATGAACACCAGAAGGAAGAACCACGGAATACCTTCTACCTCAGGGCCATTGGTTCTATTTTTCATGACTTCTATTGCGAGGTAGAGCGGATATTCGAGAGGATTGCGGAAGAGCTGAATGGTGGGATTCCTGCAGGTGAGAACTGGCATATTCAACTGTTAAAGGACATGACTCTACAAATAGAGAAAGTTCGGCCTCCTGTAATATCAAAAGAACTTGCCGCTGAACTCAAGGGATATTTGGAATTCCGCCACAGGTTCAGGAATATATACGGATTCGAGCTGGAATGGAATAAAATGAAGGGTCTAAAAGAAGGCATGCCCAATGTAGCGACAAGATTCAAGAAGGAGATACAGGAATTTATTGAGTTCATGAAAAAGCTGGCAGAGGCCTGATGCAAGGTTTAAGGGCTATCCTATTCTAATTCTGGGGACATCCCTACATAATTCGCCGTACCGCTTGACAGAAGACTGAATAGAATTAAGTATGGTGTCCCCGGAATTACCCATCTTTTACAAGAAAAAAGGGACAGGTGTTCCTGTTTTTATAGAAATCTTATGCTACTTTTAACTCTATCCCTTTTTTTCTAATCTCATATATTAATGGTATCCATGTATCCCTTTCATAAGATTGTGAAGAAATGGGTATGGCCTCAATTCTTGGGTCTACCCGCCAGGCAAGTTGTAATAACATCTTCCCGTCGTCGAACCTGTCTTTTCCAAAGTCAGGTGAAACAATGGCGACATCCAGATCACTGCCCGCATGGATTTTTCCTGAGGCATATGAACCGTAAAGTATTACCTTCTCCACACGGATACCTTTCATGGTCAAGACATTCACAAATCGAAGTATTATTGTGTTAATTTCCGGGTCAACCATTTATACACACTTTCTATCCCGCTAAATTTTCCCAGGGTAAATTCCTCCCTCAGATATAAAAAATATCTGTATGCATAAATTCCATTAACCCAGCCACTTCTGCATGGGGGTTTCAAGAAACTCCCTGAGGCTCAGCTCCGGAGCACCGACAACGATTGTCTTTGAGAGCCGATATCGTTTTGAAAACTCGGCCAACGATGGTAGTGTCTTTTGGACCTTTCCACTTTTCACCTCAATGGCAATCAATTTATTCCCCTTATGCACAACATAATCAACCTCATAGTTGCCATCACGCCAGTAGTAAACATCAGCGCCCTGCGACAGACTGCTGTTGACCAGGTGCGCACCTACAGCTATCTCGACAAGTCGGCCCCAGGCTGCCGGTTCATTTTTCCACTGTTTAAACGTACGGTTCGCCAGGGCAGTTACCAATGCCGTATTGAGCGGCAACCACTTGGGACTGGAACTGCGCTGACGAACCACGTTTCCCGACCACTTGGGCAGCCCCTGAATTAAAAACGCCGATTCCAAGAGCCTCTGATAATGAGCCAGCGTGGTTGTGTTGCCAGCATCAGTCAATTGACCCATAATCTTTTGGTAAGATAAAATCTGCCCGCCGTACTCGCAGGCCAAAACGAATAACCGGCGAAGGAGGGCCGGTTTCTCTACCCTTGTCAGAAGAAGAATATCTTTTGAGATTGCAGTCTCAATCAGGGAATCACGAATATATTGCCCCCACCGGGTTTCATCACGGATCAGTGACGCCCCACCTGGATATCCGCCAAAGTAAACGTACTGTTCCAGTGACCAGCCGAAACAATCCCGGCATTCCTCCCATGACCAATGGGGGAATCGAATCATTTCAAACCGTCCTGACAGACTCTCATCCAGTCCTTTTTGAATCAACATGGAAGACGATCCCAGCAGAACAACATGCAGGTTATTCCCATGCCGTGTATCTTCATCCCACAGGCGCTTAACTTCCGTTGACCAATGGGCAATCTTCTGCACTTCGTCCAGAACGAGGATGGCCCGTGATGGTCGGCGGATTTTCATCCGTGCCAATTCCCATTGCCGCTGAATCCACAGGGTATCCGGCGGTGCCGGTAAATCCGCAGCAGCATAATGATGCGGCATAGAAACCCCATCCAGGACCTGCTGAATCGCTGTTGTTTTACCGACCTGCCGCGGCCCCATAATGACCTGAATAAATCGCCTCTTTTCTCTCAGACGTCTGGCAATTATTTCAGTGAGCCTTCTTCTGTAGGAACTCATGGACCGTTTCCCCGATTTATAATTATCTCAAAGCTCTGAGATATTTTACTCAAGATCCTGAGTAATTTCAATGAAAATGTAAATGGGGACAGCGACCTATTTTCATAGATAAATAGGTCGCTGTCCCCATTTTTCTATGTAAGTTTGCAACTGCAATTACAAGAATTTCAGTATCCAATATCTGATATATGATGCCGTATGGAAAACGGCGAAGTTGACAACGTCGGGTAGTTTCAGTAAATGGGTGCCAGGCCTTGGGAAAATTCTTGATCCTGTCAAGGGCATGAAGTACATCAACTAATAATTCATTACCTAAGCCGTCGGACTCCGAATTGTAATATTCAATAGAGTCATCAAGCTCTATTTGAGCAATCTCAAGTAGTCTTATCTGCATTATTTCCGATATTTGGAGAGAACATCATCGAGTGTAACAGTCCTGATCTTACCAGCGCGATAAGCAACAATCCTGTCTTCAACTTCTTTGCGCCAAAGACTATCTACCTGCTCGTCAGGCTGGTCAAGACTGGCCAGGAGATCATCAACAAGAGTTGCCCTTTCCTCGGAAGGAAGTGTCAATGCTTCTTTTAATATTTGCTGTGTTTTTTCAGCCATCGTAATTCCTCCTGTCGATTTAGGCATTAGCGACTTCTACATAGCGTGACTCTTTATCTTGAGTTAATTCCTCTACAGTCTCCTAATAAGCTTGTATGGCATCTTTAATATTTTCTAAAGCTTCTACTTCCGTCTTCCCTTGAGGCCAGCAGCCTGGAAGACCAGGTACCCAGACAGAGTACCCTTCTTCTGTTCTTTTTAGATTGACTTTGTATTTCATCTGATAACCTCCAAAATACTTCTTAAAGTTATTTCTATTTTACTGTTTATTACCATTTGACACAAGCCTCATATTTCCTGTGACAGCAAAAAACCTATGGGACAATTGGCATCGAAAAAATGGGGACAGCGACCTATTTTCACCCAAGACCTGACCCCAAACCTTTCCTTCTTTTCTTGTCATAGATCCTTATCACAAACTTGCAGAAATCCCTCCATTCACTGAAGTCGTACCACCAGACGTAGCGTAGCTCCTCAATGCCCGCTTCCTTCAGTTCTTTGGATAACTGCAAGAGCATTTTGTAGAGGAGACTTTTACCCGGAGAATCTGCATATTCCCAGTCTTTGAGCATTTCCGGAGATGCGTCAGAAGCGCCTACGCGATAGACAGGATGCCCCATGTCTGCATTGTGGAAACCCACACCAGTCCCGCTCTCGATAAGGGATTTGAGACCGCGATAGGTGTACACCTTTTCAGAGTATTTCTTGTCCGCCCCCGTTTGAACCGGTGGCTCCTCTCGTTTGATAAGGTCAATGAGTCTTTCCATCTCACGGTCCCAATCTTCATAGAAACAGAGATACTGGAGATCCTGCAACGTCTTGCCGGCGCCAATGTCCAACTGAGGAATCTGGCAAGGGGAGAGTTTTATCGGGATAAGCCAGCCACTGTTGAAAGGTTTACTTCTCAGCATATCGACGCCCAACAACAATTCCTCGTTCATATATGTCTCTGTTCTCTTCTCGTATTCATCTGAGAAACAGGCCAGAAAAAATGCGCCCTTACCGATAGCGTCCCGTATAGCCTGTTTCCAAATCTTTCCAGGTTCTATTTGGTCACGGTCAAGCCAATACTCTATGCCGTTGTTCCGGAAGGCTTCGCATATGCGATTCACGTCGCCGGAGTTGTTTCTGACGTAGGAGACAAACACCCTTTTCTTAGCTTGACCCATAGGAAATCTCCGTAATAGGTACTTACCTGTCGTGGCATAACGATAGAAGTCACCAGGGGCTGCAATCCATCCCCTGGGGTGGTTTGTTATGCTCTTTATCTAAGTATTTCAAATGAATTAAAAAAATCCTTTCGGTGCGAAGTGAACAATTTATCGCTGGGAGTAACCACCAAAAGCTGATAAACACGATTATCTTTTAGAATTATTTGAGCGCTTAATACTGAATCAGGCTCTACTTTCACGGTAATCTCACGACCTGGATAATTGGCTTTTGAAATTATAACTTCGCTCAATAATTTGCCTTGGACATTTCCAACGGCACCATTTCTTGCATTGTCTAATAATTGATCTGAAGTTAAACCAACAAGGGCATTACCTGGGTAATCTCCATACATGACTGAATAAAGTATATCTTTGTTTTTTGACATATACTGAATTAGTTCCACCTTCCCACTTGGAGCATTCACAATGTCAGACTCTCGATTCGGCTCAGTAGGGAACTGAACGGTAAAACTTTTATCGTCGGCCACAAATGTCTTCCATTGGGCAATTTGGTTCGATGACCCGGGTACATTCGTCGTTTGAACTTTAACCATTACAGTTCCAATGGCGTGAATGACAAAAAAACCCAATAGCCAAAGACCTATAAATTTCCAATATTTGTTTAACGGACGAGTTTTTACAAAATAATAAGGAACAATGAAAGGCAAAATAAGGGCTCCTAATGCCCACCACCTGGAGACGTTTTGTAAAGGGGCGTCCTTAAGAATCCAAATGGAAACAAAAACACTGTATAGAATATAATAAATTGTCATTTGTTTTCCTCAAACCTAACCATTGATTGACAGGCAAATTTGCCCGACGCCAAAATCAAGACATTATGCCTTTATAACGATAAAGTAAAGGATTTCCCCATGCAGAGTCAAGACCAAAAAACAGACCAAAAACCAAAAATGCTTGACCAAGTCCGCAGGATGATGTGCCTGTACCATTACTCCATCCATACCGAACGGACTTTCATTCTCAGGGTTCTCTTTTCAATGTTCACCCACACCTTCACGCCCTCGGCCTGCCGGCATTATGAAGGATGGGTTCACCAATTTAGGAGATTATGTGGGGACACTTCCCATATTTTCAGTTCCTCAACTGGAAATATGGGGAGTGTCCCCCTTTTTCCCCCGCATTATCCTCCACAAAAACACAAGCTCCTCGCTTTTCAGAAAATAGAGGACCATCCCATAAGAGATTACGCTTAAAATGATACCCCCTGCCAGGAGGCCTGTCTTCATAGCAATATGCCCGTTCGTTGCCCAGATATCCCCCTTTGTGATGAACCATGCAATGACCCCCATGAGGAGGTTGGCCGGGATCATCTTTTTGAGGGAACCAAGGATCTCAGTCATATTAATCCTCCCCATCCTCTTTCTGAGCGCCCATATCAGAAAGGAGAGATTGACCATGGCCGCCACCGACGTGGCAAGCGCCAACCCCCCATGCTTTAGCGGCCCCATCAGGATGAGGGAGAGGATAATATTGACGGCAACCGCTATGGCTGCGGCCTTGGCAGGTGTCTTTGTGTCCTGCAGGGCATAGAAGGTCTGGGCAGTCACCCGGGTCCCTGCGAAGGCCCATAGACCGACGCTGTAGAATAAGAGGGCCTCTGCCGTGCCGAGGGTCGCGCGGTAATCAAAGGCCCTGGATTGAAACAACACGCTCACGATGGGAATCCTCAGTGCGATCAACCCTGTCATTGCAGGGAGGGTTATCAGCAATAAGAGCCTGACGGCAAAGGAGTATGTATTCCGCATCTCCTCATATTCCCTTTTTACAGCGGATGCCGAGAGGGTCGGCAGGATTGCCGAGGCCATCGCCACCCCGAATATCCCAAGGGGAAAGTGTATCAGCCTGATTCCGTAGTACAGGTAGGCAACACTCCCCTCGTCCAGATAGGAGGAGAGGAGGGTATTCACAAATATGTTCAACTGGGTCACTGAAAGCCCAAGGATCATGGGGAGCACGAGCCTCCCTATCCGAATGACCCCCGGGTGGGTGGGTTCAAAATGCCAGCCCAGATTCATCTTCTTCTTCCACAACACCGGGAGCTGAATCCCAAACTGAAAGATCCCGCCAAGGATGACACCGACCGCAAGACCGTATACGGGGATACTAAAGAAACGAGAGAAGACATAGACCCCGCTGATCATAAATATCGAGAGCATAACTGAAGAAAGCCCGGGGATGAAAAAGGAACCGAGGGTGTTTAAGATCCCCATCGCAAGAGCGGCAAGGGATACGAAGAGGAGATAAGGGAACATCATACGGGTGAGTCCTACCGTAAGGGCAAATTTGCCGCCGGTAGCATGAAAACCAGGGGCGATCAGGGTGACCACCAGAGGGGTGGCAATCATGCCGATGACCGTGACCGTTATCAGCAAAACGAGCAGGATCGTAAAGACGGACTTTGCAAGCCTCAGGGCCTCTTCCCTGCCATGGGTATGGAGTTCCCTGCTAAAGACGGGGATGAATGCCGCTGACATGGAACCCTCGGCAAACAGCTCCCTCAGGAGCCCGGGGATCCGGTAGGCGACAAAAAAGGCATCCGCCACCATCCCGGCGCCGAACACCCGTGCCACGACCATATCCCTTATAAAGCCAAAGACCCTGCTGATCAGGGTGGTGCTGCCAAAGATGGCCGCAGCCCTGGCAACCTTTGTATGATTATTCATCACTTGACAGACTAATACATTTTATGTTAAAAGTTAAGACCAATTTTACAACAAAGGAGAAAATAGAGTGGCTACACACAAATCCGCCCTTAAAAGGATCAGACAATCAGAAAAGAGAAGGCAGAGGAACAGAGCGGCCCTCTCCACCATGAAGACGGTCATCAAGAAGGTCCATTCCTCTCTCGAAGGAAAAGACCCGCAGAAGCTCAGTGAGCAGCTTAGAGAGGCCGTATCGTATATCGATAAGATTGCGGATAAAAAGATTATCCACAAGAATAAGGCCGGCAGGATGATATCGAGGCTGACCACTAAGGCAAACCGGACCTCAAACCCGAAATAACCGAAAGCCAGGGGTCAGGTCTTGAATTTTGACGTACATCAAAATTCAAGACCTGACCCCTTCATTTCACCGGTGGATGGAGAGGAAAAGCTCCTCCAGCACCCTCTCCGGTCTTAATGCACCCCCCTTAAGCCTGCTGTCCACATCTATAAGCCTTTCAAACAATCTTTGCAGCTCTTTCTTTGAAAACTTCCGGAGCCGCTGTGAAAACTCCCCCACCTTAAAACCAGGGACCCCCGCCTCTTTCGCCGCCTCTTCTGCTGACTCTCCGGCCTCCATGAGTATCTTCGCCTTCAACATCATCCGGAACTCCCTCACAACAAAATAAAAAATCCTGACCGGCGGTTCCCCTTCATCAATGGCCCTCTTTAAAAAAAACAAGGCATCTTTAAATCTCTTCTCGATGACTGCGTTCACGACCTCAAAGACCGAGATACTCCTCATACTGCTGGAGACCCCTGCCACGTCTTTAAGGGTGATCTGTTTCCTGTCTCCGCAATAGAGGACCAGTTTTTCGATATCATGATGGAGGGTCCACAGATCATTCCCAATGACATCGGCCAGCATGGACAGGGCATCCTGATCGATACCCATTCCGGCATTTTTGATCTTTTGCCTAACCCAGTTCAAGAGGTTTTGCTTATGCAGAGGCTGGCATAATATGACCAGGCCGGCCTTCTCCACTAAGCTTGAAAACTTCTCCCTCCTGTCCAGCTTCGTGGCTGTAAGGATCAGGCAGGTCGTTGGGGAAGGTCTGTTAAGATAGGCCGTCACCCTCTCTTTTTCTTTTGCCTTCCACTCATCGATCCCTTTAACGATAACAACCCGCCATCCTGCCATGACAGGGAGTGTCTCTGCTACCTCCACGACCCTTGAGGCCTCAATATCGACGGCAGAGTAGCCATCATAGTTAAAATCCCTTGCCCCGCCCTCCAGGAATTTCTCACGGACTGTCCTGACCCCTTCATCAATAAAGAAGCTCTCCTCCCCGCAGAAGAGATAGACAGGCGAGGGCTTGAGCCGTGAAAATCTTTCGGCAAACTCAGGATAATTAATCGTCACTTACCACCCCTGTAATACCCTGTCTGCGGCATCTTGAGCGAGGTTCCGGGCAATCTCCCGGAGTGCCAGGAGCTTTGCAACCCTCGTGGGCATCACATCACTGCTCACCCTGTATTCTGCGCTCTCCGTCACATCCCTTTCCCATAATATTTCGTTTGATCCATTTGACGATCCGACAGGCGGGGCAGACCCGATAGGCGGGACATTCCTGTCCCGCTGACTCTCATTATCTGTTCTCTCTTCTTTATCCGGAGTTGTTACGCCAGAAGACTGCCTGACCAGTATTAAATGGGTTATGACGGTGATCCTGTACTCCAGGACATTCTGGTTCTGGTCAAAGGAGAGGGGAGATTCCTTGTATGAGGTGACGCTGCCGCGGAGTATCAGCCCGGCCTGTGACCTGTCGACAACCTCTACCCTGCTGTCCCTGATGAACTCCTTGATAACGGCAGGGGTAAGCTCCTCTTCTACGATCGGTTCCAGGGTCCTGTTCTCAAAGACTGGGATGGCAATCGTCCTGACACCTCCCGGGATATGGACGCCCCTCCCGGCGATCTGATAACCGCAACCTGCAAAAGAGAACAAAGATAGAAGCAAGACCGCAAAAAAGGGGACAGATTTATTTTCCGGTGAAACACCCATGAGCCTCAGGTTCACAAAGGATGAAAATGTCACCCTGAGCCGAAGGCGAAGGGTCTGAAGTGTCAGATTCTTCGCTGCGCTCAGAATGACAGAACGGGATTTTCGAGTGAAAAATAAATCTGTCCCCTTTTCTTTCATACCACGATATTGACCAGCTTTTCCTGTACGACAAAGACCTTCCGGGGGGGCTTCCCTCCAAGGAGACCTGTGATCCTCTCATCTGAAAGCGCCCGTCTCCGGATCTCCTCCTCAGGCGTGCCCGCAGGGACCGTTATCTTGCTCCTCACCTTCCCATTGATCTGGATGACAATAAGCCTCTCCTCCTCTTGGGCGATCTCGGTGCAATAGATAGGCCAGGGGACTCCGGTTACAGAAGACTCATATCCCATCATCTCCCACATCTCTTCAGTAATATGCGGTGCAAAGGGGGACAAGAGGAGGATCAGGCTGTCGAGGGACTCCTTCATGACATACAGAAATCCCTCATCTCCTGCACGGCCCTCATGGGGAACGAGATAAATATTGTTCACCATCTCCATAATAAAACTGATGGCGGTATTAAAATGAAAGACTTCGATGTTCTCACTGACCTTCTTGATGGTCTGATGGACGACCTTCCGGAGCCTTTTTAAATCCTCGGGTAATCCGGCGCCGATCTCATCCAGCCGGTTTCTGTATTGATGGATGCCTCTCACCTTTAAATTCAGTTGGGGATTCAGGCAGGGGGCAAGATCCGCCACCTTTCTATAGACCCTCGACAGGAACCGAAAGGCGCCTTCCACACCCCGGTCGCTCCAGTCGAGGTCCTTCTCAGGCGGCGCTGCAAAGAGCGAAAAGAGCCTTGCGGTATCCGCCCCATAGGTCCCGATCAGATAGTCAGGATCAACCACGTTCCCCTTGGACTTTGACATCTTTGCCCCGTCTTTGATGACCATCCCCTGAGTTAATAGATTGGCAAAGGGCTCATTCACAGCGATCAGGCCGAGGTCACGGATCACCTTGGTAAAGAATCTGGCATAGAGGAGGTGGAGGACGGCATGCTCAATGCCGCCGATGTACTGGTCCACATTCATCCAGTAGGAGACCGCCTGCTTATCAAAAGGGAGATGATCTGTCTTAGGGGAACCATACCGGAGGAAATACCAGGACGAATCGACAAAGGTGTCCATGGTATCCGTCTCCCTCCGCGCCTCTCCGCCGCAGGAGGGACAATGGGCCTTCACAAAGCCCTGGACCTGGTGAAGCGGGGAACCTCCTTTGCCTGTAAAGGCGACATCCCTTGGAAGAACGACAGGGAGGGCATCCTCCGGCACAGGGACAACACCGCATCGATCGCAATAGATAATCGGTATCGGGGTCCCCCAGTATCTCTGCCGCGAGACCCCCCAGTCCCGGATCTTGTAATTCACTGTCCTCTTCCCCAGCCCCTCCTGTTCTATATATCCAGCGATCTTCTCTATCGCCTCTGGAGACGGGACCCCGCTAAACAGCCCTGAATTGACCAGCGGTCCCTCGTCAGTATAGGCCGCGGTCATCGTTCCTTCTGAAAGAGTCTCCTCTCTATTCTGGATGACCACCCTCATCGGGAGGTGGTACTTCTTTGCAAACTCAAAGTCCCTCTGGTCATGCGCTGGAACGGCCATGATGGCCCCTGTCCCATACTCCATCAGGACAAAGTTGGCAACCCACACCGGTATCTTCTTCTGTGTCAGCGGGTTGATCGCATATCTGCCGGTGCATACCCCCTCCTTCTCAACATCCTCCGCAGTCCTGATGACCCTATCCTGGTGTTTAACCCGCTCGACAAGGGCACGCACGGCTGCCTCTGCCTCAGTCCCCCTGATCAACGACTCTACAAGGGGATGTTCCGGGGCAAGACTCATGAATGTAGCCCCAAACAGGGTATCAGGCCTGGTCGTGAATATCCGGATTGCCCCATCCCCTGCGGCAAGGGGAAAGTCTACCTCTACGCCGGCGCTCTTGCCGATCCAGTTCCTCTGCATGATCAGCACCCTCTCCGGCCATCCGGTAAGCCTGTCACACCCTGCCAGGAGCTCCTCTGCATACTCCGTAATCTTAAAGAACCACTGCTCAAGCTCCTTTTGATCTACGACAGAACTGCACCTCCAGCACTGACCATCAATGACCTGTTCATTGGCCAGCACGGTCTCGCAGGAATTACACCAGTTCACGCTTGATCTGCGTTTATAGGCCAGCCCCTTCTCATACATCTTTAAGAAGAACCACTGATTCCATTTGTAATAAGCAGGATCGCAGGTCGTGACCTCGCGGTCCCAGTCATAGGAGAGCCCCATCTTCCTGAGCTGATCCCTCATATAGGCGATATTGTCATAGGTCCAGACAACAGGGTGCACCCCTTTGTCGATGGCCGCATTCTCAGCCGGGAGGCCAAAGGCATCCCACCCCATCGGGTGGAGAACATTATAGCCGCGCGTCTTCTTATAGCGCGCCACCACATCCCCGATGGCGTAATTGCGCACATGCCCCATGTGGATCCTGCCGGAGGGATAGGGGAACATTTCAAGGCAGTAGTACTTGGCTTTGGAGGGGTCTTCCGTAACCCTGAACGTCTGATGCTCAGCCCAGTAGCGCTGCCACTTCGTCTCGATCTTTTTGGGTTCGTATTTGGATGTCATCTGTCCCCTTTACTCACTTTCCCCCCAGTTCAGGGAATCGCCGATCTGGATGAGCGTCTGTTCATCCCCTTCTGCATAAGGATGTTTCGATATGTGCACATCCACACAACTTCCCTTGTACACAAAGTAAAAGTTAGCATTGACAGATTTTAAACTCAGCCCCTGGATCTCAGCGTCAAAAACATACAACACCTGAGAGAGGCGCTCTGTATCAGAAATCCGGATGGTGGTTTTATCGATAAAAGGATTCAGCGCCGCCTTCTCCCAATAAGTGGAGCGGCACTCGGCATTCCCCCCGGAATCCCACGGTTCAACGTGAAAAGAAAATACGATACCGCTCTCTAAATCCTGGGCCATGTAACTGAATCGTTCGCCTGCAGACACTGTTTGAGCCTCAGCGCCTGATGGTATGTCAAAAGAGAGCTGCCAGCCGTGCCCTGGCACCGTTACCGAATGAAGCTCTGCCCGGACTTGCGAAGCCGAAAACAAAATCAGAAACGAAAATAGAAAAAAATGACCTTTCATGACAGCACCTCCTCAACTTGCCGGCTCAACTTGCCGGAACTCACTGGTTTATCAACTGAACCATGGAACATTTATTTACGTGATTGCGGCCAAGGTATTTTATGACTACGGGGCAAGGACTGTCAATGAAGAAAAACAAAAGGGGACAAACAAGGGTGAAAGGGTTACCTTTCCCGAACTACAGAAACCGGGACAGGATTAAGACATATACTCTCTCTATATCGCCGGGACGATTTCTCTTTTTTGTCTCTCTGGAAGTTTAACAAATATCTCGATAAGTCCTCTGATGCCGATGGAAGAGATTATGTTATACATCATGGCCAGGTAGGCAAGTATCATCAGGCTCCCGAAGAAGGCGGCGATAATCATATGGGGCTGAAAGGTTGTATCACCGGGGTATACTGCCCTTCTTAGCATGCCGTCCATCCCGGCAAAGCCCATCGCCACAGACATCCCGATTCCACCTATGAGATGTGCCCAGAAATGAAAGTTGGTCAACGACTTGCTCTTTAATTCCACATTGTTTGTCAGCATCGGAAAAAGGGCATAAAGGGCTGCGTACAGTGTCATGCCCAACCCCACCAGCATCTGCATATGGGCATGAGAACCGATGACCCACTGTGTATTATGGAGGATTCGGTTCATCCCAAGATCTGCCTGTATAATACCGGCAGGCACCCCAAGGGAAAATCCTAGTATCCCGCCCAGCAGGAATTTCAATGGCGGCGTCATCTTTAAGGGGCGGGCCTGCCATAATGTCGCGAGTGTGATAAAGCCGGCAATCCCCATGGTAACAAGCTCAAATGCAGTCACCATCTCCCCTGAAACTATCTTCATGAGGTTTGGCTGTGCTTGATCAGATAGAAGATGATGTCCCCAGACATTCCATGAGACCACCAGTTCAACCAATAGGGCTGCACGGGCTATATTCTGCATAAAAAGCGGCTTTCCGGATATTAGAGTGGCCAGCAGATACCACGTCCCTGCCACATAGATTAAGACCAACCCGTCTGCAATGAGGTCAAGCCCCCACCAGTAGATCAGTAGATGTTCTTGTATATAAGTGCATCCAACCACCCTGCTGAAAGGTGGGTCCCCATTAAGGTGTAAATGGCATGGACCAAAAAGATCACTGACGCCCCGCCCAGGACAACGGCATCCAGCACAGTATCAATTGTGCCGCGGAAAATGGCCACAACAGGCAGTGGCATGATCGGCTCTTTTTCGATTCCCTTTCGTGCTATCCTGCGATAAAGGTTGATAAACCCGTCAATGCCCAGGGCGGACAGGAGCATCGGCCCAATAGGTTTTTTCTGGTCGCGCTGGTGAAAGACTGTGGCAAAGATGTTATAACAAAAAACGAAAATCCCCCCCATAAGGAGAATATTACCTATGGCAAATGTTCCCAAGGCATAAGGCGAAAACTCTTTAGAGACAGGGAGTGGCCAGTAGTTGGTATAAAGTGCAGCATAACGGAAGAAGAAGGAGCTGATCCAGATAAGACCTGCACCGGCTGTCATCGATATCCATGTTAGTTCTGCAAGTCTCTGACTATAAATGCTCTTTCCCAGTAAGGTAGGTACAAGGAAATAAAA